>VXNZ01000025.1 GCA_009840355.1 Chloroflexota bacterium | reverse complement strand
ATACGTGCGGCGTCCAGCTTGTGGCAGGTCTTGATGGCATAGCTGTCGCTTTGCATGGTGTCTGCCAAGAACATGGCTATGGTCTCACCGTCGTTGGTGAGATTGGCTATTTTCTGTTGTAGTGTGTTTTGGATGCACATGGGAGTGAGTTATCAGTTATCAGTTTTCAGTTATCAGTTCCCTACATTCCTTACCGGGGGCTGACAGGGCAGTGTTAGTTTGTATGTTCTATTATTAGCACGCATGTTTGGCTATGTCAAGAGACGATGTCACAAATGCTTAATGTTGTCATTCCACGCTGTTTTGTCGTTCCGAACCCAGTGAGGGAGACATTTGCAAAAGGTGGTGGTGGACACATATTTCACCCCCATCCTAACCTTCCCCCATCGAGGGGGAAGGGACTTTTGAAATTGTCCTGCGGATTTAGGAGACGATTTCATAAATGCAGTTTATGCCTGTCATTTGCGGTTTATACCTGTCATTTCGAGCGAGGCGAGAAATCTAAAGTCGGAAACAGGCTTATGTGCAACGATTTTAGATTCTTCACTGCGCTGCGCTTCGTTCAGAATGACAACCGGAAGACCCTGAGATAGGATGTGGATGATGGGGTTTCCATTCGGATGGTTGGAATAACAAAACCCGTTCGTCCTGACCACCTAGAAGGAAACGCAATCTCGGCGGCGCCGGCGCTATAAGCGCGCAAAATTGGGTCTCCAATTCCTACACCACGACAGCCGACTCCTGCTCAGCATAATTCAACGCGAACACTTTCTCCGGTCGCCACTGCTGCGTGGGCGCGTCGTATGCAACGATTGCAAGGAAACGGCCGTCCGTTGTGTAAACGCGGCAGCGTTCCTCTGGGCGCGCAAGTGTGTTTGCGGCACCAGCGTTGAATGCGCGTCCGTTGCGTATCATGTCTTCCAGCTGCTTGCCTACAACCAGCGCGCGCATGTCGCGCAGCGCGGCGTCCGGCGAGTGCACGATGTTGTGCCAGCTGCCATCTGCGAAGCGATCTTCCATTTCTTCTATGCTCACGGCATTCTCAATTGCGAATGCGCCGGACTTGAGGCGTACGAGCGACTTCATATTACCGCCGCAGCCGAGCGCCTGACCGATGTCGTGTGCCAATGAGCGCACATAGAAACCCTTGCCGCAGTGGATTTCGAGCGTGGCTACCGGCGGCGTCCACTCCGTCAAGGCGACGTTGTGCACGACGACCGGGCGCGCCTCGCGTTCGACTTCGACGCCGGCGCGCGCGAGCTCGTACAACCGCTTGCCGTCGCGTTTTAGCGCGCTGTACATAGGTGGCACTTGCAGGATTTCGCCGCTGAAATCGGGCAGCACTCGCTCTATGTATTCGTGCGATATGGCTGATACCGTCGATGCGTCCGTGCGCGCGGTTATTTCGCCGAGCGCGTCGTATGTGTCTGTGGTGATGCCGAGTTCGATGGATGTGAGGTATGTCTTGCCGCCGCCGACCACATGCTCCATAAGGCGTGTCGCTTGCCCTAGAAACACGGGCAGTACTCCGGTTGCGATGGGGTCGAGCGTGCCGCCATGCCCGACGCGGCGCTGGCGCACGGCGCGCTTCACACGGCGCACGACATCCATAGATGTCATGCCGTAAGGCTTGTGGATGTTCAGGATGCCGTCAATCTGCGGCTTTTGGCTATTCGCCATGTGCAAATCTCGTGTCGCTGCGGCTGGGGGCTGAACCTGTTGAGATGTCCAACTCTAGGTTGTGTGGACAATTGGGTCATTCCGGTAAGAACGCGAATCCAGAATCTCAAATGTAGCAATCTTTGTCATATTAACGCCGCTTGCAGGCACTGGATTCCTGCTCCCTGTCTTAGCAGGGACATGCTTCGCAGGAATGACGGGACGCAAATTTGAAATGTCAGCAGAACCTAGTGTGGTGAAATGCCGGCGCTATCGCGGCGTTTCGGTGTCGTGGATGTCGCGCGGCGCGTTGCGGCTGATTAAGTCGAGCATGCCCGTCGCCTGTTCGATGGATTCATCGAGCTGGAATGACAGCACCGGCGCGAACTTGAGCTTGAGGTTGCGCTTCATCGTGCGATGGATGTAGCCGCCGGCGTTTTCCATGGCGAATAGCGCCGTCTGCTTCGTGTTCTCGTCGCCGAATACGCTGACATATACCCTTGCGCTGCGCAGGTCGCGCGAGGTCCTGACCTCTGTGATGCTGATTAGCGAAGACAGGCGCGGGTCGTTAATATCGACCGCGAGGATGCGGCTGATTTCTTCGCGCAGCAGGACATTCACGCGGTCCATTCGGCGGTTCATCGCAGACCTCTATGTTCGCGGCACGCGGCTTAGCGGACGCGCTCGGAGCGGTGCGCCTCGAGTACGTCGCCTTCCTCAAAGTCGTTGAAGCCGTCGAGCATCAAGCCGCCTTCAAAGCCGACATTGACCTCGCGCACATCGTCGCGGAAGTGCTTGAGACTCGATACGGGACCGGTGAACATATTCCTGCCGCCGCGCAGCACGTAGATGGTCGAATTGCGCCGGATTTGCCCGTCGTTGACATAGAAGCCCGCGACCTTCTGCCGCCTGCCCACGCCGAATATCTGCCGGATAGTGGCGTGCCCTTCGGTGATGTCACGATATACGGGTTCGAGCAAGCCGGTGAGCGCGCGTTCCACATCTTCCAGCAGGTTGTAGATGATGTCGTATCGGCGGATTTCCACGCCTTCCTGATTGGCGAGCGCCATCGCGCCCTGACCGGGATCGGAGTTGAAGCCCACGATAATCGCCTGCGACGCCAGCCCCAGCATCACGTCGCTCTCGGTAATTGCGCCGCTTGCGATGTGCACTATGTTGACGCGCGTTTGGTCGGTGTTCAGGGCGTTCAGGGCGCCCTTGACCGCCTCGATGCTGCCCTGCACATCGGTCTTGATGATGAGGTTGAGCGCCTTGACTTCGCCCGCCGCGATGCGCGTGTGCACATCTTCCAGTGTGGGACCGGCCGCGCGTTCCATCTCGGACTCGCGGAGGCGTTGTTCGGCAAGCTGGCGCGCGGAGCGCTCGTCTGCGGCGACTTCGAGGATGTCGCCCGCTTCCGGCACGCCGCTGATGCCGAGTATTTCGACCGGCTGCGATGGCGAGGCGACTTCGACCGGCACGCCGCTGTCGTCGAGCATTGCTCGGACGCGACCGCGCAGCGATCCGACCACCACATTGTCGCCGATGCGCAGATTGCCTGTCTGCACCAGAACGGTGGTAACCGTGCCGCGGCTGCGGTCGATGCGCGCCTCAACGACGACGCCTCTCGCGCTCTTGCTTACATTTGCTTTGAGTTCGCTGACTTCCGCGACGACGGCGATGTTGTCGAGCAGGTCGTCAACGCCGTCGCCGGTGAGCGCGGATACGGGCAGGGCGATGACATCACCGCCCCATTCTTCAATGAGCAGATCGCGTTCTGCGAGCTGGCGCTTGACGCGTTCCGGGTCCGCCTCCGGGCGATCGACCTTATTGATGGCGACGACGATGGGGACGCCCGCCGCCTTCACATGGTTGATAGCCTCTTCGGTCTGAGGCATTATGCCGTCGTCCGCCGCGACTACCAGAATCGCGATGTCGGTAACCTGAGCTCCGCGCGCACGCATCGCGGTGAACGCTTCGTGCCCCGGCGTATCAAGGAATGTAATCAAACCTTCGTCGTAGTTGACCTGATACGCGCCGATGTGCTGGGTGATGCCGCCTGCTTCGCCTTCGACGACATTTGTCTTGCGAATCGTGTCGAGCAGCGTAGTCTTGCCGTGGTCAACATGCCCAAGAATGGTGACGACAGGCGGGCGGTCCGCGAGCATCGAAGGGTCGTCGTTTTCGGTGGACGGCACGATTGAGCCGCCGTCGGTCTCTTCCTCTAGCGGCAACACCTCAAAGCCGAATGCAGGGGCGATTTCAGCGACCAATTCGTGCTGGACGACTTCGTTGATGGAGAACATGTAGCCGCTGCGCATGAACTCCTTGATGACTTCGACCGGAGTCGTTTCCATGAGATCCGCAAGGTCGTGAACGGCTATGGCGCGAGGAACTTCGAGCGGTTCAATCTCGTAGTCTTCCTCGTATTCGTAATAGTCGTCGTACTCGTCGGCGGTGCCGTTGTACTGGTCTTGATAGCCTATTGCGTCGGTTTTATTAGTCATAGGCACCCCCAAAAATGCGCCTATTCGGTATGTCGATTTCGCTCTGTTGAGACGCCTTCACCATTTCAAGCATTTCCCTATCCCATTTATGTGAAGGGACTTATGAAGCCGTCCGTATCCCGGTCAGACCGTATGCACTTGCGAAAGCGCTGTCGTGTAATCTATCAGTTCTGCCGCTATTGCCTGCCATTCGTCGTTGGCAATCTTCGTTCGCAGCGTGTGCTCTAGTCTCCCCTTGCGGATGTCCTGCGGCTTAGCAGCGCACCCCGCGCATAGGTATGCGCCCCTGCCTGATAACTTGCCACCGGAGTCGAAGGCGATGCCGCCGTCCGGCTTGGCGACTATGCGCAGTAGGTCGCGCTTCGCCGTCTTGCTTCTGCAGGCGATGCAGCTTCGCTGTGGGACATGCCGCCTCCTAGCGTTCATATATTAGCGCCGTCTTCTCGTGGGCCTGCGCCGCCTGCCGCCGCCGCTATTGCCAGGACCCTGCTGGTCGGGACGCCTGCGATTGCGCCGCGATGCGGTAACACCGCCGCGAAGTCCTGCGATGTCCTCCGCGAAGCGGATGCGACCCGGCGCGTCTTCGTCCGAGCGTATGGGCCTGCGCACGCGGGGCCGCCGCACCTGCCAGACATCTTCGGGCAGGTCGCGCAGTGATGTGGACTGCTCTGTGGTTGGCTCCGGCTCCGGCTCTTCTGCGACCGGCTCCGGTATCGACAGCGGCTCGATGACCTCTGCCGTAGGTTCCGGTTCAGCGACGATTTCCGGCTGCGTGACAGTCTCGATTTCTTCCACAACAGGTTCATCGACGACCGGGGCAACCGGAGCGACCGGGGCATCCACAGGTTCAAGTTCTGCCGCTGCGGGTTCAATCACAGGTTCGGGCACTTCGATAGTTTCAACCTGTTCGACGACTTCCGACGTTTCGACTTCCGGTGTTTTGATTTCCGGGGTTTCAGCGACAGGCTCTGCGGCAACCGCATCCACTATTTCGACTTCTGCCGCTATTGGCTCTGCCACGCCGGATTCGACTACGACAGGCTCAGCGACGACCGCTTCGTCCGCTTCGCCGACTTCGGCAGCGATGGGAACGGGTTCGGATTCGACCTGCGCGTCTTCGACGACCACTTCGGTCTCGACGGGTATCTCTTCGTCGGCGATGGCGTCTATGCCAGCCTCAGCTGCGGCGAGTGCGTCTGCCGCTGCCTGTGCCGCTGCCGCCTCAGCTTCCGCTGCTGCGATCGCTGCCTCTTCGACACGCCGCTCTTCAGCAATCCTGTTGCGCTCTTGGAGTTCGGCTTGATATTCGACATCGCTCTTGATGTCAACCTTCCATCCGGTCAGCCGCGCGGCAAGCCGGGCGTTCTGCCCTTCGCGTCCGATGGCGAGCGAGAGCTGGCGTTCCGGAACGACCGCCATCGCGGTGCTGTCGTCGTGGTTGAGTTCGACCTTCATCACCTGCGCCGGTCCGAGCGCGTTGGCGATGAATATCGGCATTTCCTGATTCCACTCAACGACGTCAATCTTTTCGGCGTTCAGTTCGTTGACGATGTTCTGTATGCGAACGCCGCGCAAGCCAACGCACGAGCCCACGGGGTCCACGCCGTCCTGCCGCGCACGCACAGCGACTTTGCTGCGTGAGCCCGGTTCTCTGGCGATGGCTTCTATTTCGACCGCGCCGCTGAAAATCTCGGGGACTTCCATCTCGAACAGTCGGCGGAGCAGCTGATTGTCCGCGCGCGATACGATAAGCTCCGGCCCGCGAATTGTGCGCTCGACCGTCTTCAGCAGAACGCGCATCTTCGTGTTGCTGCGGTATCGCTCGGTCGGCACCTGTTCTTGCAGCGGCATAATGGCTTCGGAGCGCCCGAGATCGACGGTGATGTGGCGCGGCTCTATCTTCTGCAGCGTAACGAGGAAGACTTCGCCTTCCTTGTCCTCGAACTGCTTAAAGACCACCTCGCGCTCGGCGTCTCGCAGGCGTTGCATGACGACTTGCTTCGCAGTTTGCGCTGCGATGCGGCCCGGCATGTGCGGCATGCTTTCGGTCGTGATGACCTCGCCAATCTGCGCGCTGCTGTCAATCTTCAGCGCGTCGGGCAGCGTAATCTCTGCCTTGTCGTTGGTAACATCATCCACGACGGTCTTCAGTATATGCACCGTAACATCGCCCGAACCGGGGTCGAGTTTCACGGTGATATTCTGTCCGTCCGCGATGGTGTCCTTGCGATATGCGGACACCAAGGCATCTTCGATCGCGGAAAGCACAGTCTCCTTAGGGAGGCCGCGCTCTGCGGCGAGTTGTGTTAAAGCGACAATGAAATCGCTCTTCATCACATGCCACCTCCTGTGTACTGGTCCTTTTAAGCCCCCTGTAACAAAGAAAGTGGGACTAGCCCACTTACCCCAAAGGACAATTTCCGCGCAAGTCGATGCCAACAGGCTCGACAAGTCTATCAACTAGCAGTATAGCATTATGTTGCCTTCATAGACAACCTCTGCCGGGACGGTTAAGACGATTTCACAGATGCAATTCATACTCGTCATTTGCAATTTATACCTGTCATTTCGAGCGAAGCGAGAAATCTAAAGTCGGAAACAGGTTTGCATGCGACGATTTCAGATTCCTCACTGCGTTCGGAATGACAAGGGAGGAGTATTCGAAATGACGACAGACAGAGCGGAATGACGACAGACAGAGCGGAATGACAACATTGGGGATTTGTGAAATCGTCTCAATTCCGTCGCGGCATATGCCGTTCGTGATAAAATACCGCTATGTCGCCCCTGAATTATGACGGACAGGCTCTGACCTCGCTGGTCGGTAATAGCATCTTCGACTATGCGGATGCTCTCAGCGTGCGCGTGCCGACTTCGTGCGGTAGAACCGGCGAGTGCCACGAATGCATCGTCGAGATAAAGCAGGGCATGGACGCGCTATCGTCGCACACGGATGCAGAGGCGTTCCTGCGCGAAGACTACCGGCTCGCATGCCAAGCGAAGATTGTCGATGCGGACGCCGATGTGGAGTTCGCCGTGCTGCGCCGTCAGCCGCGCATTCTGACGCGCTCCGTGCGCCGTGTCATTGCTGTCGAACCTCACACCGCGCGCGACGGCGATGGCGTGACCTTCGATGGCGTGCGCATTGACGACTATCGCGGGCAGATGTACGGCGTCGCAATCGATGTCGGCACAACGACCGTCGTGCTGAACCTCGCAGACTTGGAATCGGGCGAGATATTGGACACGGCATCTTTCGAGAATCCGCAGCGTTTTGGCGGCAGCGACATTATGCACCGCATCTCATACGACGGCGGCGACTTCCCCGGCGAACTGCGGCAGGTGATGCTGTCCGCGCTGAACTTCGAGATAGGGGAGTTGAGCCGGCGGCATGGATTCCACCGCAGGCGCATATACGAAGTGGTAATAGTGGGCAATTCCACGATGCGCGACATTTTTTTCGGCTTTGATGTGCAGCCAATCGGCGAGCGCCCGTACAAGTCCATCACCGAACTCGAAATGCTGGAAGGCAAGCGGCAAACGACCGCGCTGAATGTAAAGGCGTCCGAAATCGGGCTGCGCGTCTTCCCCAACGCGAATGTGTACGGCGGACCCTTGATAGGCTCGCATGTGGGCGCGGATGTCGCAGCCGATATGCTCGCCGTGAGCATGGACGAAGAAGATGAGGTGGTGATGCTCGTCGATGTCGGCACGAACACGGAGGTCGTGCTGGGCAACCGGCATCGCCTTATGTCCGCGTCTTGTCCGGCGGGACCGGCGTTCGAGGGCGGGCAGGTGCGCTATGGCATGCCGGGTTACGACGGCGCGGTGGAGAGCGTGGCGCTGGACGGCGATGGCGTGGACTATCGCACGATTGGCGATGCGCCGCCGCAGGGGATATGCGGCTCAGGGCTGGTTGACCTGCTGGCTGAGCTGCGGCGCACCGGCAAGATGAACGAACTCGGCGCATTCGAGGATGGCGCGCGCGAGTTCGCGTTCGTGCCGGATACGGGCATGGCGCTGTCGCGCGCCGATATAAGCGCGTTGGCGCAGGCGAAATCCGCGAACTATTCAGGGCAATACATCGTGCTGCGAAACTACGGCGTGTCGCCCGCCGGTGTCGCGCGGCTGTATCTCGCCGGCGGGTTCGCCAACTACATCAATGTCGGGAACGCCGTGGACATAGGCTTCGTCGCCAACCTGCCGGAAGAGCGCATCACGAAGGTGGGCAACGCATCGCTCGAAGGCGCGACGATAATGCTGCTGTCGCGCACACTGCGCAGCCGTATCGAGCAACTGGTGCAGACCATACAGCACATCGAACTTGAAACCACGCCCGACTTCTTCGACATATTCGTCGAAGGCTGTATGTTCAATCCAATGGAAATAGGGGAATAGGAGAACATCATGTCGTTCAAGGTTCTGGTTACCGATTATGTCTGGCCCTCGGTGGAACCGGAGCGCGCGGTTCTCGCCAAAATCGGCGCCGAACTTGTCGTTGCGCCGGATGGCGAAGAAGACACACTCGCCGCGCTCGCCAAGGATGTCGATGGCATACTGACTTGCTTCGCGCAGGTTACGGACAAGGTCGTGCGCGCCGCCGAGAAGTGCATCGTCATCGGACGATACGGCGTTGGCGTGGACAACATCGCCGTGGACACCGCGACCGAACTCGGCATCGCCGTTACTTATGTGCCGGACTACTGCGTGGACGAAGTGTCCGACCATGTAATGGGCTTGCTGCTGGACTGGAACCGGCGCATATCGCTGTTCGACAACTCGGTGAAAGGCGCAGGCTGGGGCAGCGTGCCGCTCACAATGCGCATCATGCGGTTGCGCGGCAAGCGGCTGGGCGTCGTCGGCTTTGGCAGGATAGGCAGGGCGGTCTGCGAGAAAGCGCTCGCATTCGGCTTCGAGGTGCTCGCGTACGACCCGTTCGTCACGGCAGAACAGGCGGCGGAAGCGGGCGCGCGCTCCGTTGACATGGAGACGCTGCTGCGCGAATCGGATTTCGTCACGCTTCACTCGCCGCTGACGCCGGAAACCGAGAACCTCATCGGCGCGGCTGAGCTTGAGATGATGAAGGAAGACGCTTTTCTGATTAACTGCGCGCGCGGTCCACTGATTGACGAAGACGCGCTATACGATGCGCTGCAATCGGGCAGCATCGGCGGCGCTGGGCTTGACGTGTTGGTGGACGCGCATCCGTCTCCCGACTATCGCCTGCTCAAGCTGCTCAATTTGCTGGTTACACCGCATGTAGCGTTCTTCTCGCAGGAAGCGGTGCTGGAACTCGAAGAACGCGCGGCGGGTGAAGTCGCTGCCGTGCTGCAAGGGCAAATGCCGGACAATCTGGTAAACACTCCCGTGCTCGATCATCCTAACCCGAGGCACGCGTTGTCCGTTTAATATAGACGAACAGCGCTCTCGAAATCTCGAATCGAATATGTCGCATCAATTGGTTGTCATACTGCCAGTTGATGCGATATTCTATTCGGGCGCGCAGTAATACTGTCTGCGATTGGATAAACTGCATATTATATTAAGATTGATTTAGAATTGAGAGGACAATATGGACAGAAATGCGATGTACGGCTTGGGTTTGGGAGTCGTCGCGATTGTGATTGCGCTGATAGCGATTATCGTTGCGATGGTCTCGTCCGGCGGCGAAGTGCAGCCTGCCAACCTGAGCGGTGTGGAGGCGAGCCTCGCGGCGCAGAACGCTGAGATCGACTTGCTTGAAGGGCGAATTGAAGGCTTGCAAGGGCAGCTTGCGGCGCAGCCGGACCTGAGTGCGAGTGTAACTGAGCTTCAGCAGCGGATGGACGCTATCGCCGGCATGGAAATGTCGATGGACACGAGCCGCATCGACCTCCTAGACGATGAGCTGCACGATGTGAGCGACGAACTGGCAGACGTCAGCGCCGCGCTTGCCGACTTGGAGCAGCGGCTGGACGAAGTGGACAAGCCCGCGATGAGCATGGACACCGACGCCATAGATGAGCGCATAGACGAGCTTGGCGACGAACTGTCTGCGCTCAACGGCACGATAGCCGCGCTGCAAGAGCAGCTCGCAGCCGGTGCCGGCGTAGTCGCCGCCGAGTTCGCTGCCGTAACCGCCGAGATTGAGAGCATTCGCATGGCGCTCGAAGAACTGCAGGCTTCCACGCTTGACGAGGAAGTCGAAGCAGCGATCGCACGGCTGGACTGGCTGGAAATGGCTACTGCGCCGGCGTACACCAAGGCGTATGTCGAAGAGGCGATCCGCCGCTACGACAGAGAAGGTAGGGCGGAAACACTTGACTACTACAATACGATGGATAGCGTGGACGGCGACCTGTACCTGTTCGTCATAGACGCCAATTCCAAGTTAATCGTCGTACAACCAACCATACCCGGCAATATCGGCGAAGACATCCGAGGCGAAATAGGCACCGACATCACCGGCAAGAACTTCGGCTTTGAGATTGCGACCGCAGACGAGAATGGCAAGTGGGTTGATTATGTATATCTGAACCCTGCCAACGATTTCGCATACGAGCGCAAGCACGCTTGGGTCATCAAGCACGATCACCTGATATTCGCCTCCGGCTGGTATGAGCGCGACATAATCTTGGACGGCGCGTCCGCCGCGTCATACATCCGTTCATTCGTGGAGCAAGCGATCGCGCGCTATGACGCCAATGGCAGGGACGCGACTATCGACTATTACAACACGCCTGAAAGTGTGGATGGACAGTATTACGTCTTCATCGGCGACGAGAACGACATAATGCTGGCGCATGCCACCGTTCCTGCAAATGTCGGCAAGCACTTCAATGATGTCATCAGTCCCGACGGTTATCCCGCAGGCGCGCAGGTCGCAGCTGCCGCTGTTGAAGGCGGCGCGTGGACGACATACACCTACCTGAACGCCGCAACCGGCAATGTCGAGACCAAGCACTCTTGGGTAACGCGCCACAACGGGATGATTTTCGGCTCCGGCTGGTATGAGGAAGGTCCTCCGAAGTCGGAGGCGGCAGCGTACACGAAAGCCTTCGTCGAGCGCGCCATTAATTTATACGACGACCTGGGGCGCGATGGCACGATTGCATACTACAACTCGCCTGAAAGCGTTGACGGACAGTATTACGTCTTCATCGGCGACAAGAACGATGTGATGATCGCCCACGCTGCTGTGCCGGACAATGTCGGCATGAACTTCGATGACATCATCAGTCCCACCGACGGTTACCCTGCCGGTGCGCAGGTCGCAGCTGCCGCCGTTGAAGGCGGTGCGTGGACGACATATACCTACCTGAACGCCGCAACCGGCAATGTCGAAACCAAGCACTCTTGGGTAACGCGCCACAACGGGATGATTTTCGGCTCCGGCTGGTATGAAGAGGGGCCGCCCAAGTCGGAAGCGGCCGGATACGCGCAATCGCTCGTGCAGCGTGCCGTTAATCTATACGACGACCTGGGGCGCGATGGCACGATTGACTACTACAACACGCCCGAAAGTGTGGATGGTCAATTCTATGTGTTCATTCTGCGGGCGCATGACCTCCGCACCTTTGCCAACGGAGCGCGCCCGGAACTCGTGGACATAGACCCGCCAGCAAGAATAGACGCAACCGGCTATGCTTACGGCGAGGCATTCGCCGCCACAACCGACGAGGGGCATTGGGTATCTTACGTCTTCACCAACCCGGCTACCGACGAGTTGGAATCTAAACATACCTGGATTATGGAGTACGACGGATTGCTGTTCGGCTCAGGCTGGTATGCGGAGCCTGCGGTGTACACGCAGTATCTCGTGAACGAAGCGATCAGCATGTACGAGTCCGAAGGGCACGAGGATACAATCGCCTACTACAACTCGCCCGATAGCGTGGACGGACAGTGGTATGTGTTCATCGGTGATAAGAACGACATGATGCAGGCGCACGCGACCATTCCCGCGAATGTGGGTAAGCGCTATGACGAAATCGTAAGCCTGGACGGATACCCGGCAGGCGCGCAGGTCGCAGCTGCCGCTACCGAAGATGGCGCGTGGACATCGTACACTTATTTCAATCCCATCACCGGGAATGTTCAAACCAAGCATTCGTGGGTGATACGCCACGAAGGGATGATATTCGGTTCGGGCTGGTATGAGGATGGTCCGGCGAAGTCCGAACCTGCGGATTACGCTCAGTCTCTCGTGCAGCGCGCGCTAAACCTGTACGACGACCTGGGACGTGAGGGTACGCTCGATTACTACAACATGCCTGAGAGCGCCGACGGTCCCTGGTATGTCTTTGTCTTGGAGGACAGGGAAGGTGAACTGTACTCGGTGGCGAATTCCAACCGCCCGGAAATTGTTGGAACTACGCGTGAGCGCATCGACGCCAACGGCTTCAACTATGGCGAGGCAACAGCTGCCGTAACCGAAGAGGGTGGAGGCGAGTGGATTAGCTACCTTTTCACGCACCCAGAGACTCGGGAAGACGCGCCCAAGCACAGTTGGGTAGTGCGCCGCGGCAACTTGCTGTTCGGCGCGGGCTGGTACGAAGGCATCGAAGAATAGAGGCGTTGGCGGCTTGCTGACCGCCACGAATGAGCAAGACCGGCAGGGTAGGGGATTTTCGTTCCTTGCCCTGCTTTTTCGTTCTGTGATAGTAGGGCTGATCATCATTCTCACCCTCTCCAAACCTTCTCCCTTTCGGGGAGGGGACTTGTGGCGTGCATTTACAACTGCTTTGTCATTTGCCCATCGTCAGACTATCAAAGGGAATGGGCTAATGTATCTCTTGCGATACATCTGTCCACTGACAGGGCAGCCTCTTTGCGATAGAATGTGGATTATGAAAAGGCTTGTAATTGTAAAGTTCCACGAGCCCGCACTGAAGGGCAAAAACCGCCCGATGTTCATCCGGCGGCTCGCCAGCAACCTGCGCCGCGCGATTAAGGGCACCCGCGTGCAGAGCGTGTGGCAGGCGCATATGATGATATGCATGTCGCTGCACGAAGATGCCGACTGGGATGCCATTCGGCGGCGCGTGGGCGACTGCATGGGCGTCGCCAAGTTTTACCTAGCCATGCGAGTCGCGCCAAATCTGGAAGCCGTAAGGGCGCTGCTACGGGACGAACTGCCCAAGCATCGGTTCGACACATTTCGCATAACGGCGCACCGCACCAACAAGCGATTCCCCGTGAAATCAGACGCGATTAACCGCGAGATGGGCGCGTTCGTGGAGAAAATCACCGGCGCGACCGTTCGGCTGAATGACGCGGACTTGGAGATATTCATCGATGTGGTGAACGACGGCATGCTGGTCTATTTCGACCCTATACAGGGCTATGGCGGCATGCCAGTTGACTCCAGCGGCGAGACGATGGCGCTTATGTCCGGCGGCATAGACTCCCCGGTCGCCGCGTGGCAGATGATGCGACGCGGCAGCCGCGTCAAAATGGTGCACTTCCACAGCCACCCGCTCGTGGATTCGTCGTCGATGGAGAAAGCCGCCGAACTCGCGGAAATTCTGACACGCTATCAGTATGATGCGGAGCTGTTCCTCGTGCCGTTCGCCGGCGTGCAGCAACGCATCATCGTGGATGTGCCGCCGCCGTATAGGGTGCTGCTGTACCGCCGCTTCATGGTGCGAATTGCGGAGGCGCTTGCCCGTCAGCAGGGCATCGCCGCACTGGTAACCGGTGAAAGCCTAGCGCAAGTAGCATCCCAAACGCTGGAGAACATCGCCATAGTGGACGCCGCCGCGCAAATGCCCATCCTACGCCCGCTAATCGGCTCCAACAAGAACGACATAGTTGACACCGCCCGACAAATCGGCACATTTCCCATATCCATCATCCCCGACCAGGATTGCTGTTCCCTGTTCGTGCCGCGCCATCCCGTTACCAAGGGTAGCGCGAAAGTCGTGGAGCGGCTGGAAGATGCGCTGCCTGTAGATGAACTGGTAGAGCAGGCGTTGGATGGGGTGGAAGTCCGCGAGTTTGCGTTTTCCGGTGTTCGCTATTCGCGGGACAAGTCAACGACCGCGTAAAGAGAAATTAGGACTTGATTCCTATGCAAGTTGAGAGTACTCAGCCGCTCACTTGCATAGAAGACACTAACTAAAATAGTGTCCAGTCACCATCATTGCCGTTTTGCAGGGAACGGAGGAATGGAATGGTTATAGATAAAAATCGTAGGTATCGGCAGATTGCCGTTCGCGGCAAATATCAGAGATTGTATGAATATCTATGCGGTCTTTCGACACAGGAGTGGAGGACATCCTTCCGTGAAATCGAAACCATCATTGGTTTTGAACTGCCCTTGTCCGCGCGTCTTTACAGGCCATGGTGGGCAAATTAGAATGGAAGCGGGGGCCACAGCCAGGCTATTGCTTGGGGCGCTGCCGGATGGGAGACGGCGCAGGTCGATATGGATGCCGAGACACTGCTGTTGAGGCGTAAACGCACCGAAGACACCCCCAAGCGGTCTTTCGAGGATATATGGCCCGCCCGCTCCGTCGACGAGTGGCCTAAAGACCTGAGCCTCAGACGCGAGGACATGTACGACTATAGGGTTAGGATATAGACCACCGAATGTTCATAGATACGAACGCATCGGTGTATTCCCGGAATCTCGAAGCCCCGAACCATTATGCCGCCAAGGAGATTCTCGAACGCGCATATCAGGATGCTGAACCTTTGAGAATCAGCCGCCAGATTGTGCGCGAATACCTTGCGGTTATGACACGTCCACAGCCTTGGGAAGTTCAAATCTCGCGCGATGATGTGATCGAAGACGCCAATAGACTCCTCCGCGACTTTGAAATTCTGGAAGACGGTCCCGTCGTGACTGATACGCTGATAACATTGTGCCGAGAGTTCGAGGGCGGAGGCAAACAGATTCACGACGCCAATATCGTGGCGACAATGCTTGCGCATGGGGAGCGCCGCCTGCTGACATTCAACACATCGGACTTTCGCCGCTATACAGACCGCATTGAACTGGTGGGACGCCCGTTAGAGTGAAGGCTAATCGCGGCGTCTTATACGCTGCGGGCGCACGGGCGGGCGCATCATCAGCACTAGCGCAAGGGATACCAGTGTCGCGCCGCCGAAGCCTAGGAACGCCCATTCGTAGCTGCCGGTCGTATCGAATACATAACCGGAGACGAGCGGGCCGATTATTATGCCTATCATCTGTATCGTGCCACGGAATCCTTGTATCGTTGCGTATGCTCTGCGCCCGAAGTATTCCGCGATAAGCGACTGTGGTATTACTGATATGCCACCCTGCGCCGCCGAGTACAGCACGATGAACGGTATCGCCTGCGACACGCTTTCAGCTCGCGCCATGAACACGATGGCAATGGTCATCAGGAAGAGCGACACCGCCATCACGATGCGCCGGTTGAGGTAGTCGCTCGCCCAGCTCAGCCCGAATCTGCCCGGTATGCTCATCACGCCCACAGATCCGGCGAGAGTCGCCGCGAACACATCGGACGCGCCCAAGTCCACGAAATACGGTACGAGGTGCAAGCCTACGCCGCCACTGACCAGCGAGCGTGCCGCAATAGAGAGTGTCAGATACCAGAAGCTAGAAGTCATCAAGGCTTCTCTGGCGGTGAAGTCCTGCGACAGGTCGGGCTGCCGCCGCCTCGATGCTGCGCCCGATTCATCGCTAGGCTCGGGCGACGCGCCGTCCGGCATATAGCCGTATGGCTCCGGTCTGTGCCGCATCAGCGCGGCTATTGGCACGCCCATCACAATAGTGAACACGCCGATTATGATGGACGCGATGCGCCAGTCGTATGCGGCGATAAGCCAGCCGATCGCAGGTACGAAGAAGCCGCCCAGCCCAACGCCTGACCACATTATGCCGAACGCCAGCCCACGCTTTCGGTTGAACCAGTTCGCCACCGCCGCAGCCATTGGCGTGCTCATGCCCAGGCTGTTGCCCAGTGTGATGGCGAAAATGTACACGACGAAGAACGCTGCCAGCGAGTCGATGCGGCTCATCAGGATGTAGCCGACGCCCATCAAAGGCACGCCGACAAGCATCAGTCGTCGAGGACCTACGCGGTCAACGAGCCAGCCCTCCAACGGGCCAAGCAAGCCCGACTCCAACCGCGCAAGCGAGAATACGCCGGATATGGTCGTTCGATTCCAGCCGAATTCATTGGTCAGCGGAATAATGAAGTTGCCGAACCCGTGAAAGTTGATGCCCGCCGTAATGGACATCCCCAGCCCGCCGGCAACAACGATCCACCAGCCGTAGAATATGCCACGCCTGCGATTAGGCGCGCCGCCGGATGCGTCGTCAGGTTTGCTCACGACGCTATGCCCTGCACGGGGTAACTGTAATAGCAGTTATTATCACGATTATGAGTAGGGAAAATGCCGGATAGCCTCCGATCAAGTAATGACGCGAAGTGTATCACTATCGCGGCTTGATGTCGCAGGAATTAGTGCGATTAGGCGCGGCAGGTATATTAACGCAAGGGCACTAAGCACATGCTTCATGGCGCATGCCTCATGCCGCAGATGTGCTATTTTTGTTATTGCAACTAATTGACAATTGCAACTGTTTGACTGTAAAATCATCTGTCTTGAAATTCACAAATATTGCTCACAAGGGGAGTGATTTACAATGGTATCGAGCATAAGTCTTCCACTACTAGATGGCAGTATTTCGCTGCCGCTGCCGCTGCACGCGCCGGACGGATTCTTCAGCCTGCCGGTCGCGATTGCGGGCTACCTGCTTGCCGCGCTGTTCATCGGCATCGCAATCAGGCAGACGAACAAGAACCTCAACGAGCGCATCGTGCCGATGATGGGTGTGATGGCGGCGTTCATTTTCGCCGCGCAGATGATTAACTTTCCTGTGGCTGGCGGCACATCCGGGCATCTAGTCGGTGGCGCGCTCGCGGCGATCATCCTCGGACCATGGGCTGCGATTCTGGTGATGACTGCGGTCGTGGGCTTGCAGGCGCTGCTGTTCCAAGACGGCGGACTGGTGGTGCTTGGCGTCAACCTGCTGAACATGTCCATCGTAAGCGTACTAGCAGGCTACGGCGCGTACTGGGTGTCTCGCAAAGTTGGCAGGTCGTTCAAGTTCATGATGGTCGGTGGGTTCGTCGCAGCGTGGATTTCTGTGGTCGTTTCCGCCGCGTCCACCGCGGCAATGCTTGGGGTGAGCGGTACGACGCCCTTGACCTTTGCGCTCATCGCGATGATTGGCGTCCACATGATTATCGGCATCGGCGAGGCGCTGATAACTGTGTTCGCGCTGTCGTTCATCCGCGCTGCGCGTCCAGCTCTGCTGGAAGCGCCCGCCAAGACGCCGGCGCCTGATTCGCCGGTCCCGCAGGCCGCACAGGCTACCGGCGGCATGGGCGTGCGCTGGTGGGTCGTCGGCTACATTATTGCGGTGGCGGTTACGTTGCTCGCGCCGTTCGCGTCCGGTTCGCCGGACGGACTTGAGCGCGTGGCAGAGGACGCAGGCTTTATCGAGCGCGCGCAGGATGCGCCATACGCTATCATCGCCGACTATGTTGTGCCGGGCATCCAGAACGAAGGCGTCGCTACGATTCTCGCCGGCATCATCGGCGTAACGATAATATACGCACTCGTCGCGGGCGGAGTTTACGGGCTGTACGCGCTCTACCGCCGGCGCACGGGCAGGCTGGCGCACGAATAGCCGCGCCCATGACGACTGCCACCGGATTTCTCGACCGCTATCTCGAAGGCGGAAGCTGGTTTCACAGGGCGGACGCGCGCGTCAAGTTGGTGATGGCGCTGGGCTTTATCTTCGCCACCACCTCGATACCGCCGGGCAAGTGGTACGCATTCGCGGCAATGTTCGCGCTGGTGTGGTGTGCGGCAGGCGTGTCTCGCATAGGGCTGGTGCGTGTGTTCCTGCGCTCGCTGGTGGCGATACCGTTCATCCTGATTGCGCTGCCCACCGTGTTCACCAAGCCCGGCGCGCCCATATTCGAGCTTGACCTCGCCCTATTCGCGCTGACAGGCACACAGGAAGGGCTGGACTTCTTCTTCAGCGTGCTGCTGAAATCGTGGTCGTCAGTGACAGCAGCCGTAGTGCTGACCGGCACGACACCGCCATTGCGCCTGCTCGACGCCTTGCGTTCGCTTCGCGTGCCCGCGGTGCTAGTGGCGATAGTGATGCTGATGTACCGCTACCTGTTCGTGCTGGTCGAAGAGGCGCAGAGATTGATGCGCGCACGCGCCGCCCGCAGCGCCGCGATTGGCAGCAAGTCCGGCGGTTCGCTGGTATGGCGCGCCAAGTCCGCAGGCGGAATGGCAGGCTCGCTATTCATACGCACGCTAGACCGTAGCGAGCGCATCTACATGGCGATGGTAGCCAGAGGCTACGACGGCGCGCTCCGCCAAGCGAGCGATGTTCCGCTAAAGCGCGGCGCGATAGGTGCGCTCGGCGTTGTGCTGTGTGTATTTGCAGCAGTCGCGATAGCCGCAAGGACGGTGTTGTAAGTGAATAGCAATAACGGGCGGAAACCCGCCATAGCCGTAGATAGCCTAGAGTTCTCGTATCCGGACGGGCGACCGGCGTTGAGGGGCGTTGATCTGCACATTCAGCCCGGCGAGAAGGTGGCGATCCTCGGTCCCAACGGCGCGGGGAAATCGACCTTGCTGCTGCATCTCAACGGGCTGCTGCACGGGCGACAGGGTGCTGTATCTATCCTTGGCCGCGACGTACATGAAGGCGACAAGCGCGGGTTGCAGGAGATTCGCGCGCTAGTTGGCGTTGTATTCCAAGATCCGGACGACCAGCTCTTCTCGCCGAGTGTGCGCGACGATGTTGCATTCGGCCCGATTTACATGGGCTTGCCCGCCAATGAGGTTGATGCGCGCGTCGGTGAGGCGTTGTCGCAAGTCGGCATGGGCGGCTACGAAGGCCGTATGCCGTTCCACCTGAGCGGCGGCGAGAAAAAGCGCGCGGCGATAGCATCCGTGCTGTCGATGCGGCCTGCGATACTTGCGCTCGACGAGCCGTCCGCCGGGCTAGACCCGCGAGCGCGGCGCGGCCTAATCCGCCTGCTAGACCGATTGGAGCAGACAATCCTCGTCACCACGCACGACATGCACATGGTAAAGGACATATTCCCGCGCGCCGTGGTTATGGACGGCGGCAAAGTCGTAGCAGACGCTCCCACGCAGGAAATCCTCGCAGACGAAGTTCTGCTAGAAGAGCACGGCTTGGAATTGCCGTAGGGGACAATTCTAAAAAGCTAGTGACCAAAGAGAAAGGGACTGTCCATTTGGACAGTCCCCTTGAAGCGTTCAGCTCACACGGAACTTGAACAGCGCCCTTACACCGATACCATAACAGGATATGTGATTTTTGTAAAGCGAGCGTGGCACCCCTGGTGGGACTTGAACCCACACCTTGCGAGGGCGCTGCTCTATCCATTGAGCTACAGGGGCACCATGCACAATTGTACCACCAATGAAGGGTTCTCAGCGCCCCATTCTCTTCAATGCCTCGCGCGCTGCCCAATACCCGCACATCCCGTGCACACCTGCGCCCGGTGGCGTCGATGCGGAGCATAGATATACGCCGTCGATAGGCGTTCGGTACGGTGCGAACGCCGACGCCGGACGCGCGAAGAGTTGCCGCAGCGTGTTTGCGCCGCCGCCGATGTCTCCGCCGACATAGTTGGCGTTGTACGCTTGGACGTCCGATGGCGACATAACGCTGCGGGCGAGAATCCGCCGCTTAAAGCCGGGCGCAAAGCGTTCAATTTGCGCCTCGATGCGCTCGGACATATCGAAGTCTGAGCCGTTCGGCACATGGCAGTACGCCCAGGCGATATGCTTGCCGTCCGGCGCGCGCCCGTTGTCGAACATCGTGGGCTGCGCGAGAAGCACGAATGGCCGCTCCGGATGCTCGCCGCGCCATATCGCAGATTCGGCGTCCGCGATTTCCTCAAGCGTACCACCCAAATGCACCGTTCCCGCGCCGGCACACTCGGCTGCCGTCCACGGTATCGGTGCGTCTAGTGCCCAGTCCATCTTGAACACGCCCGGCCCATATTGAAATGCGTCAAGTCTGCGCCTGTAACGCTGCGGCAGTCTATCGCTGCCAATCTGCGCTAGTTGGCGCGCGCCAATGTCCAATAGCACGACTCTCGATCGCGGCAGTTCGTCCAATGACCGCACTCTCTCACCCGTAACCACCTCGCCGCCGAGCGCTTGCAGGTATGACACCATCGCGTTCGTGATGGTCTGCGCGCCGCCGCGTGGCATCGGCCAGCCGACCGCGTGTCCGGCGATTTGCAGCACAAGCCCGGCAGCCGCCGACCCCCTGAACTCCAACGGCGTAACCGAATGCGCCGCAATGCCCGCGAACAGCGCGCGTGCCTTATCGGTCCGCAGCCACGCATCCGCCAATCCACGCGCCGACTGTATCGCCTTCAAGCCGAACCTCACCATCGCGACAGGATTGCGCGGCAGGCGAGCCGGTCCTAGCGCACCACGCGCAATCTTGTCCCAGTCTCGCACCAACGGCGACATTAACCTGCGATATGCCCGCGCGTCATTGTCGAGCGCATTCGCGGTCGCATCGACGTCTCGGTAGAGCAGGGCAGCGCCGCCGCCGTCAAGCGGGTGCGCCACCGGATAGCGCGGGTGTATCCACTCTAATCCGTGTTCGTCGAGCGGCAGCGTGCTGAGGAACGGTGAGCCGACCGCAAGCGGATGCAGCGCGGAGCATACATCGTGCCGAAAGCCGGGGAGCGTCAGTTCCATAGTGCGCGCGCCGCCGCCCGGCGTGTCCGCCGCTTCCAGCACAAGCACGCGGAATCCTGTCCGCGCGATCGTTATCGCCGCCGCAAGTCCGTTGGGGCCTGAACCTACTACTATTGCGTCATATATTGCGTCATACATTGGTGATTACATGGATGTACGGGATGGACAGGACATTCGGGTCAAAGGCAGATGGCGCTTTGATCACTGCCTTTCGGTTGTCACCCTGAACGAAGTGAAGGGTCTAAAGTCGCTGTGTGGAAACAAGCTCGTCCGCGGTCAACGTGTTTAGATTTCTCGCTTCGCTCGAAATGACAGGTAAAAAATTGCATTTGTGAAATCGTGTTATGAATAATCGAAAGACCCTAGGGGATTGATGAGGACGATTGATGATGTTCGGCGGGATATGATAGATTGAGGCAATTGCATTAGAGCAATCTTACCAAAGCAACCTTAAGAATTGGAGTTCGCGCAATGGCTATCAATGTTGTCGTACACGGCGTTATGGGCAAGATGGGGCAGCAGGTGCTCGACACCGTAACTCACACTCTAGGGATGCAGCCCGTCGGCGCGGCGGACATCTCGGCGAGTCAGGGGACGATTGCCCTGCCTGACGGATTGGGCGAAGTGCCGATTTCCGACTCGCTGGCGGATGTGCTGGACGGAGCGGATGTGGTCGTGGACTTCACGAATGCGGACGGCGCGGCATCGGTGCTGCGAACTGCGGCGCCGGCCGGCGTGAACATCGTCATCGGCTCGACCGGCATCACGGACGCAACATATCAAGAAGCCGAAAGTCTCGCCGGCGAGCACGATGTCGGCATCATTATCGCGCCAAACTTTGCGATGGGCGCGGTGCTGATGATACACCTTGCGAAGCAGGCTTCGCGCTTCTTCGACTACGCTGACCTGACCGAGATGCACCACGAGGCGAAGATAGACTCGCCATCCGGCACTGCGCTCGCCATAGCGAACGCCGCCTTGGAAGGCAAGCCTGAGGGCTTCATCGCGCCTGTGTCCGAAAAGGAGCTGTTAGTAGGCGCGCGCGGAGCGACACACCAGGGCGTAAGCGTCCACAGCGCGCGAATGCCGGGCAGAGTGGCGCACCACGAGCTAGTCTTCGGCGCGCTGGGGCAGACACTGACGATACGGCATGATTCGGTTAACCGCGAGAGCTTCATGCCGGGCGTTACGCTCGCGATAAACGAGGTGGTGAAGAGGAAGGGGTTGACGGTGGGGTTGGACAAGATTATGGGGTTGTGATCGGTCTATCATAAAATCTCTTTGAGTGGGCGTGTGTTTCAGAAAGAAGTATGAAACTGGTGGCAGCCATGCGCTTTGTGCACATTGGTTAGGAGGAAGGGACAGGGAAGAACTCAAAGCCGATTGAGACCTATAATTTTCACAAAGCCGCGGCAGTGCTGGTTGAGTATGGCTTCGAGTGCATCAGATTGGCAGACCACTGGAATGGAGCGGACTGTCTAGCTCATTACAGAGGGACGGGTAAGACGTTGACGGTTCAGCTGAAGAGTTCACTGATCATTGCTAAGAGGTATATCTATATCCCTTTTAACGACCTTTTTTATGTGCTTCCCACTCGACCGAACCGATAGATGGTACCTTGTCCGACATAATCGTCTGCTTGAACTTGCTCAGCAGTATTCGCTTAATTGGTTTGAGTCATCCAGATGGAAGAAGCAAGAACATTACTGGAGCTATAGGGCGAACAAGAAGATGAGGCAAGCCTTGGAAGAATACGCCTACCAACCACTCTATCCTACCTTTGGGTTTAGGAAAGCACGAGGTAACCAGCAGGCGTTGTTGGAAATCTCCTGAAACCCGAAGGTATGGAGTTGTCTTGGGGAGGATGCGGAGAAATAGGTGGACTAATGCAATTTCCCGAGTCAGTCGATAAATCTAGCCCTGCACCCCAAAAACCATTATCATTAGGTTCTTGCATAAATCAGTTCTGTTAGCATTGCGAAACGATGACAGACAGACTGAAATACTGACTCACTAATCGGAGGTAGAAGTCAAAGTGGACTCTTGCAGCATTGCGGTGGTTGGCGCTACGGGCGCTGTTGGGCGCGTCTTTTTGGATGTGCTTGAGGAGCGCGATTTTTCTGTTTCGGATATTCGGCTGTGCGCCTCGGAGCGCTCGGTCGGCAGGAAGCTCAAGTGCATGGGACAGGAAATCGCCGTCGAACTCGCGTCGCCACAGTTGTTTGGCGAGGTCGATTTCGCGTTTATCTCGGCGAGCGGCGATGTCAGCCGCGCGCTAGCGCCGGTTGCGGCAGAACAAGGCGCAGTTGTCATCGACGACAGTTCAGCATTCCGTATGAATGCCGATGTGCCGCTCGTCGTGCCGGAGGTCAACGGCGCGGATGTTGCCGACCACAAGGGCATCATTTCCATCCCTAATTGCTCGACTACGCCGCTCGTGATGGTGCTCAAGCCGCTGATGGCGGTCAACCCGGTCAAGCGCGTTATCGCGGACACATATCAGTCCGTATCCGGCACAGGCGCCGCCGCCGTCGAAGAGCTTCGCGTGCAGTCCAAGCAGCTGACCAACGGTGACGCCCTGACGCACAATGACCTCACGCCCGATGCCTATCCGCACCCTATCGCGTTCAACGCGCTGCCGCACATCGAGCCGTTCCTCGATAACGGCTACACCAACGAAGAGATGAAGATGGTGAACGAGACGCGCAAGATTCTGCACGCGCCGGACATCGCCGTGTCCGCGACTTGCGTGCGCGTGCCGGTGATGCTCAGCCACAGCGAGGCGCTGCACATCGAGTTCGAGAACCCGATGAGTCCCGGCGAAGTGCGCGAAATCCTCGCGGATTTCCCCGGAATGAAAGTGGTGGACGACCCGCGCGCGAATGTGTATCCTATGCCCATCGAGGCGGCGGGGCGCGATGAGGTATTCGTCGGGCGTGTGCGGCAGGATGTGTCGCATCCCAACGGCATCGCGATGTGGGTTGTAACCGACAACCTGCGCAAGGGCGCCGCGACCAACGCGCTGCAGATCGCCGAAGAAGTGCTAGAGCGCAATCTGCTGACTCGGCAAGCGGCCGCAAGCCGTTAGGCGCGTCTGGAAAGCGATACAAGAGCAACACAAGCGCCGTGTATTCACTATTGTAGGAGGTCCCATTATGGCAGAACTAGGCAGACTCATAACCGCGATGATTACGCCCTTCGACGAGAACGGCGCGGTCGATTATGACGAGGCGGGACGCCTTGCGTCGGCGCTGGTGGAGTCCGGCAGCGACGGCCTTGTCGTAACTGGCACGACCGGCGAGACGCCCACGCTTTCCTTCGACGAGAAGATTGGCATGTATGAAGCTACCAAGCGCGCCGTTGGTGACCGCGCGGCGATTATCGCCGGCACGACCGGCTATAACACGGCAGAGGGCGTCGCTCTGAGCAAGGAAGCCGAGGCGCTCGGCGTTGACGGTATCCTTATGACCGTGCCGTCGTACAACAAGCCGCCGCAAGAAGGGTTGTACCAGCACTTCAAGACGATTGCCGAAAGCGTCAGCCTGCCGTGCGTTCTCTACAATGTGCCGAGCCGCACCGCCCTGAACATGACCGATGCGACCACCGTGCGTCTCAGCCAGATCGACAACATCGTCGGCACGAAAGAGGCGAGCAGCGACCCCGTGCAGATTACGAAGATAATCCGCGACACCGACGACGATTTCAAGGTGTGGAGCGGCAACGACGACGAGACGTTCCCGATTATGTGCGCGGGCGGCTACGGCATAGTCAGCGTGGCGTCACACATCGTCGGCAACCAGATCAAGGCGATGATGGGCATGATTCTCGAAGGCGACATCGAAAGCGCCGCCGCCGAGCATCTGCGCCTGTTCGAGCTGTTCAAGATACTGTTCGTCGTCACCAACCCCATCCCGGTGAAATACTGCGTGGGCAAAGCAGGCTTCAATGTCGGGCAGCCGCGCCTTCCCTTAATCCCGCCGGATGAGGACTCCGCAGCAGCGATAGACGCGGTAGTGTCGCGTTACACCATCGACCTGCAACTCCCCGTCCCCGTTGGAGGCGACGACTAAAGCGCGCCACAATAGACGGCGAGCCTATCGCAACTACAACCCGCCCATCTTGCATGGCGATACTCCATACAAGATGGGCGGGCGTTGTTTAGTAGTCGTACCTGACGCTTTGCGAGGATTTCGTGTATGGACAGGGTGAACAGGAAATGTCCCTTCCCTCTTAAGGGGAGGTTATTGGGGAGCAAATTTACCTTAAGCCAACCGCCTGCTGCCAGTCATCTACGCCGACGCCACCTCAATAATTTGCCGCACTTCCACCGCTTCGTCGCGATGGGGGCCCGTGGAAATCAGGTCTATCCGGCAGCCTATCACCTCTTGCAGGCGCTCGACATAATTGCGCGCCTCTTGCGGCAGCTGCTCGAACTCCGTGATGCTGGCGGTGGGGCTGTCCCAGCCGGGAATCTCTTCGTAGATGGGTTTGCAGCGTTCCAGCGCCGCCACGCCGCCGGGGAACTCGTCGATCACATTGCCGTCGAGCTCGTAGTGAGTGCAAAGCTGCACCGAATCGAAGCGATCCAGCACATCCAGGCGCGTCAGTATTGCCGATGTATAGCCGTTCACCTCAACGCTGTATCGCGCCGCCACGCCGTCGAACCAGCCAACGCGGCGCGGCCTGCCCGTCGTAACGCCAAACTCTTGCGCCAGATTGCGTATCGTCTCGCCTGTGTCGTCTCGCAGCTCCGTCGGCAGGGGGCCTCCGCCAACGCGCGTAGAATACGCCTTGAACACGCCCGTTATGCCCGCGATGTGTATCGGCGACATGCCAAGCCCGATGCACGCGCCACCCACAGTCGGGTTGGACGAAGTTACGAACGGGTATGTGCCGTGGTCAAGGTCGAGCAGCGCGCCCTGAGCGCCTTCTAGCAGGATGTTCTTCTTCGCCTTGAGCGCGTTGTGGACAATCCTCTCCACCGGCGCGATGAACGGAGCCAGGCGCTCCGACCACTGCCGGCACTTGTCGAACACTTCCTGCGTGGACACAGGCTCGCCGCCATATACATTGGTGATAACGGCGTTCGTGTGCTTCAGAATCTGCTCCAAACGCGGCAGCAGCGATTCAACATCCAGCAAGTCGGCGGCGCGGATGCCGGTGCGGGCTGCCTTGTCCGCATAAGTGGGACCGATGCCTTTGCCGGTTGTGCCGATGGCGCTGTTGCCGCGCGCATTCTCGGCGAGAATGTCCAGCGCGACATGGTAGGGCATTATGATGTGCGCGCGGTCGCTAACGACCAGCCTGTCCTTGATGTCTATGCCCCGATTGGCGAGGCTGTCTATTTCGTCCAGCAGCACATCGGGATCGACGACCACGCCATTTCCGATGACATTCATCGTTTGGGGCCAGAACACGCCGCAAGGGATGATGTGGAAGCTGAACTCGCCGTCTTCGTTGACGACGGTATGGCCGGCGTTATTGCCGCCGGAGAACCTCGCCACGATGTCAGCGTCGCGCGCCAGCACATCGATAATCTTTCCTTTTCCTTCGTCGCCCCATTGAGCGCCCAAAACGGCATAGGCAGGCATGCCCTATCTCCTGTATATCAAGTCGGGATGTGCCGCACGCGTGAACCGAGCGTCAGAAACATGCCCGGCCGATCTCCCTCAGACCGACCGCGCACCAGCCCGAAACCGGACGATGATGTTCCCGAAGGCGCACAGCATTCGCAATTATATCAGAAGGCACACTTGTACGAAAGTTATTGCCGCACTATGAGACGATTTCATGAGTCCTTAATGTTGTCATTCCGAACGAAGTGAGGAATCCGAAATCTTTGCATGTGAACCTGTTTCCGACTTTAGATTTTTCGCTTCGCTCGAAATGACAGATATAAATTGCATTTGTGAAGTCGTCTTACACTATGCGTTTCGCGGACTTGTGGAGTGGCTAAAGATGTGCAGGGTTGGGAGTTTGAGATAGTGAGGGCGCACCGAAAGCACAGCGAACGGAAGGGTTTAGTGTACAGACGCGGCGTTGGGTAGTGGAGCCGTCATCAGGCTGACGAGGGGCTATTGAGTATCTACCGGGAACCCAAGAAGAGTCTGTATATGCTGTGGTGATAGATTGACGCTCCGCAGGCTAGCCTGTCAAACCTGACACGACATCTGCTTTCGGCGGGTCGGCGCCGATTCGCGTGCAAGCGATTGCTGCCGCACGATTGGCGTACTCTAGGACGTCTATGATCGCATCGTCGGACAGCATGGCGAGCGCACCGCGGTGCAGCAGGTCGCGGTCGTCCAGATGGGCGAGCAGCGCGGACATGAATGCATCGCCCGCGCCGACCGTATCCGCGACATTGACTTTTGGCGCGGCTGATTGCATCACATCGGTCGCGCTCTTGGCGAATGCGCCTTTCGCTCCGAGCGTAACGACGACGAGCGCAGGTCCAGCGCTCAACCAACGCGCCGCGACATCGGCAGGGCGGTCGTCCGGGTACAGCCACGCTAGGTCGTCTTCGCTCGCCTTGACGATTGTGGCGAATGGCAGCAAGCCTTCGATTCGCGCTCGGTACTTGTCGCGGTCCGGGAACAGCGACGGGCGCACGTTCGGGTCGAGCGATATAACTCGATTGCCATGTTCGCGGCGCATAAGGGCTTCGTATGTGCGTGCGCTGTCGCCCAGCATCAGCGAATATGAGCCGAAATGCAGCGCGGTCAATTCGTCAGGGAACGAATCAGGCACATCGGTAAGCATCAGTCGCTGCTCTGCCGTGTCAACGCCGTAGAATGCGAAGTCGTGCCCGCCGTTCGCCGACGGTATAACGAAGGCAAGCGCGCTAGGCTCACTGCCACGCGCCAGCCAACGCAGGTCAACGTCGTTCTCGGTGAGATGCGCACGCAGTAAATCGCCGAATGCATCGCCGGAAATCTTGTTGATGAACGCCGTCCTCTTCCCCAAGCGCGCCAGACCTATGGCAACATTGCATGGCGAGCCGCCCGGACGCGGTGCATACGCGATTGCGCCATCTACAGCGATGGGCGTGAAGTCGATGAGCGCCTCGCCGCAGACGCCAATCATTGCTGCCCTGCCGTCAAGTTGGCGAGCGCGGCGAATTCGCCTTTCAGCGCCGGGTATAGGCGTCTGTATGCGCCGTAAAGGTCGTCGTATTGTGCAATCGCCTTCGCATCCGGTTCGACCACTTTGTCTGTGGCGACGCATGCCTGCACCGCCTCTTCGATGCTTGCGAACATGCCGCAGCCGATAGCCGCGAGCAGCGCCGCACCGTATGCAGCGCCGCCCGAAATCTGCACAGTTGCGATAGGAAGCCCGAACACATCGGCAATCGTCTGCAGCCACATCCGGCTGCGAGAACCGCCACCGATAGCCCGCATCTCGCTTGGAGATACGCCTTGTTGCCGCATAAGTTCCAGCGAATCTCGCAGTGCGAAGCACACGCCTTCGATTACCGCTCGGGTCAGGTGAGCTAGGCTGTGCGAAAAGCTCAGTCCGAAGAACACCCCGCGCGCGTCGGCGTCGTTGTGCGGCGTGCGCTCGCCGGTCAGGTATGGCAGGAATAGCAAACCATTACCGCCGATGGGCGTCTTCGCCGCGCCCGCCGTCAGTGAGTCATAGGATTGGCCCACAGCGACTGTGTCTCGCAGCCATCGCAGCGCACTGCCCGCCGAAAGCGCTACGCCCATCAGATACCACATGTCCGGCGCGGCGTGGCAGAAGGTATGCAGGTTCATGTCCTCTGCGATGCGCGGCTCTGAGGACGGCAGCAACACAGTGCCTGATGTGCCAATGCTGACCTGCATCACGCCGCCGGTCGTTATGCCGCAGCCCACTGCGCTCGCCGCATTGTCCGCGCCGCCGCCGACTATAGGCGTGCCGACAGGAATACCGAGTTCGCCTGCCGCCGCACAGCTGACGACGCCCGCAATCTCGTGCGATTTCAGCACAGGCGGCAGAATCCCCTCGTCGATTTCCAGTGCATGCAGTATCTGCTCGGACCAGATACGCCGCCGCACATCGAACAGCAGTGTGCCGGCAGCGTCCGACGGCTCTGTCGAAAAATCGCCGCTCATCCGATAGCGGATGTAGTCCTTCGGCAGCAGCAGCGTTTGCAATCGGGCATAATTCTGAGGCTCGTGCTGCCGCAGCCAGAGCAGCTTTGGCGCGGTGAATCCTTCGAGCGGGAGGTTGCCAACCGTGCTGCGAAGCCCATCCATTCCTGCCGTGTCCATTATCTGCCGGCACTGCGGCGTTGTGCGAACATCGTTCCATAGCAGGGCAGGGCGAATGACTTCGCCATCGCCGTCGAGGAAGACGGAGCTATGCATCTGCCCGCCAAGCCCGACTGCGGCGACCTCAATTCTGCTGTTGTTCTTGTCCGCCAATTGCATCGCCTTGCGAACGGCGATCGTTGTGCTGCGCCACCATATATCAGGATGCTGCTCTGCCCAGCCGGGACGCGGCACACTGATAGGATGCCCGACTTCAGACTCATCGATGACAGCGCCATCGCCGCCGACAAGCATCGCCTTCACGGAGGTTGTGCCGGCATCAATCCCAAGCACGGCGCGAATATGGGCGCTAGCGGATATAGACATGGTGATACTGTGTGCCTGCAACATTGTTGAACGACACGGCTGCGTTCTGATTTCGCGGCAGGACGGCGTCACGCACCGGTGAATATGTCGTTGGCAACTTCCATCGCATCCCGCGCGAGTTGTATTCCGGCGTATAGCGTCATGTGACCGAACACTTCAATAATCTGGTCCTGCGTCAGTCCTATGTTCAGCGCACCAATTATATGGCTCCGTAGTCGCTCATCGCCACCCGCTACCGCAAGGCAAGTCATGGAGCAGATACTGCGGCTAGTGGTGTCGAGTCCCGGGCGTGTCCATGTCGCGCCCCAATAGTATTCTCCTGTGATTCTGTTAAATTCCCTTTCCGCCTCGGTGTGTTCGGGCGTAGGCGTTCTTGGGATGTCCCCCATGTAGCCGCGCCGGAACTGCATGCCCCGCCGGAAAAGGCTGTCGGGGTCTTCGCCGCTGTCATGGACGCGGGACGGCGTGAAATCTATCCCTCGCTCCTCAAAGACTTCCTTACACAGCGTGAGCGCCTGTATGCCTGCCGGCGCTCCACCGTACCAAGTGTCGTGGATGATTAACTCGACTATCTGTTCCGGGGTCAATCCAACATTCAGCGCGTTGCCCAGATGCCGCTTCAGCTGAACTTCTCGGTTCATGACTATGAGACAGGACAAGGTTATCATCTCGCGTTGTACCGGAGTGAGCGCCGGGCGTTTCCAGATGGTGCCGAAGAGAAATTCGCCGAGTATCCTCTCCAGGTCAGGGGCAATCTCCCATGCTCCGGGCGATGACCCGCCGGTGATTTGCCCGCCGCCGAACATCCGCCGCGTTTCCTGCCCTTGTTCATAGCGTTCGTCTAATTCACCCATATCGCGCCTCCGTCCGGTGCGTTCCCTACATTCCCCTACATTCGGATTGCGTCAGTATAAGAGCATATCTATGGATGTGCAATTGTGCCCCCGCCCGTCTCGATGGGCGATGGGATGTCTCGCCATCGCATCTGCATTATCACATCCAATCTTGACTATCATCGCAAGTGATGATTAAATGGCGGCGAACTTAGGGGATTATGTCAAAAAACTATCATTTAAACAATTGTCGGTATCCAAGCAATCATCACAACCCTATACATCACAACCCTATATCGGTATTGGCTGTCATAAGCGAATTAAGCGGGCGAAATGCCTAATTGGGAGGCAATGTAATGCGAGGTTTGCGGAAAACGAAATCGGCAATATGGCTTCTATTCGGCGCTATGGCGGCTATGCTGGCAGTGACGGCTTGCGGCGCCGCCGAGCCGCAAGTGGTTACGGTCGTTGAGACTGTGGTCGTGACGGAAGAGGTGGTGAAGGAAGTCGAAGTGGCGAAAGAAGTTGAGGTGGTGAAAGAGGTCGAGATTGAGGTCGTCAGGGAAGTGCCCAAAGAAGTTGAGGTGGTGAAAGAGGTTGAGGTTGAGGTCGTAAAGGAAATTACCAAAGAGGTAATCAAGGAAGTCCCCATAGAGCGCGTGGTGATAGCCACACCAAGCCCGACCGATGAGGTCTTCTATGTGCGCCCGCTGGACCCGTTCCCGAAGTCCGGAGGCACATTCCGCGCCGGCGCGCACGGACCACCCGCGCACTTCGACTGGTACGCATCCGGCACAATCGCCAACCACGGCGTGCAGTCGCCGATGTACGATGCCCTGCTGCGCCGCGACCCGCGCACATCGGATGTGCCTGTAGTGCCGGACTTGGCGTACAGGTGGGACATTTCCGACGACCAGCTGACATACACATTCAGCATCAGAGAGGGCGTCAAGTTCCACGATGGCAGCGACTTGACTGCTGAGGACATCAAGGCTACTTACGACAGGATAATCTTCCCAAGCGAGGAACTTGTCAGCTTGCGTAGGCCATTGTTCCCCAACGTATCCGCCGTCAACACGCCCGACGACTACACTGTTGAGTTCGAGCTTAGCGAACCGCGCGCGCTCGCCAACATGATGGTCGCCTTCTCCACAGAGTGGAACCTCGTAAGCAAGAAGGAAACCCTCGAAGAGCACAACGGAAATCTCCGAGGCGTTGACAACCACCCCGGCACAGGACCCTTCAAGTATGTGTCCAGGAACGATGACCAGTGGATTATGGAAAAGAATGTTGACTACTGGAGCCCCGATGCGCCATACGTTGACAGGATAGAGCATATTTGGCTGAAGGCGTGGACGCCTGAGAACACCGCTGCTCTTCTGGGAGGCCAAACGGATTGGACGATGTGGATGGCGCCTAAAGACGGCAGAGACATCGGCAACAGGCCCGGGCTGAACGGCATACGCCAGCACCTGCTTATCTGGCATGGCATCCCGATGAATAACTTGCGAAAGCCTTTCGACGACAAGCGCGTGCGACAGGCAGTCGCCTTGGTTCTCGATCAGCAAGTGCTTCTGGATATTACAGCCGATATAAAGGCTACGCTGTTCGGCGGCGGCTGGTTCACGGACGGCACGCCTTACGGATTGCCCTTGGAAGAGCTGAAGCAAAGAAAGTATTTCCGCAATCCGACCGAGGAAGATATCGCCGAGGCGCGTCAGTTGCTTGCCGAGGCGGGCTACCCCGATGGACAGGGCATTCCGAAGCTTGATCTCGTAACACGCGAAACAATCAACCAGCGCCAGCGAGCGCCGGCAATACAGGCAATGCTGAAGGAAGGGCTGAACATTGACACCGAGATCCGCGTGGTTGATGTGTCGGCGCATGGCGAAGAAATTAAGGCAGGAAACTACGACATGTCCGTCGAGGGTGGCACTTGGGCGTTCATCCCGGACCCGTCCTTCTACATCAAGGACCTGTTCGGACGCTGCGGCGACAGGCTTTGCGATGGCAACACCGCGTTCTACGACAACCCCGAGCTCGACAAGATGCTCAGGGCATTGGAAATAGAGCTGGACCAGGCGAAGAAGATTGAAATGTCCAAGGACTTGGCAGCCTTCCTCGACCAGGAAATGCCTTGGGTGCCCCTCGACACAACCGAGATTACCTACTGGGGCTACTGGGACCATGTCAAGGGCTTGATGCCTGCGAACAGCGACTTCTACTCGAACTACGAACTGCACAAGTGGGACTATGTGTGGCTGGATAGATAGCCGCGAGTCAAACCTGCGCCGAATGTCACGCATCGGCGCAGGCATACTTGGCGTTTAGTCTTACATTTGGTAAATCGATGGAGAGGCAGGGTGTCTTGCCGCTGCCTCTCTTCTTGACGGAGGGGATGATTGCGAACCTACATCATAAAGCGCATTCTCTATGCAATCCCCACCATTTTCGGTATCACGGTCTTGATATTCGGCATCATGCGGATATTGCCGGGCGACCCTCTGGGCGCCTATTACGGGATAGAAACCATCATCCAATGGACGCCCGAGCAGAAGGCGGCGATACTCAGAGACCTCGGACTGGACAAGCCGATAGCCGTGCAATACGCGGTGTGGGTGAAGGACATCGCATCCGGCAAGCTTGGCGAGTCTTTCTTTCGGGGCGACCCTATCATCGAGATTATGGCTCAGAGGGGCCCCATTAGCGCCCAGATTGGGATTATTTCAGTCGTCATTTCCTGGATTATCGGACTGCCGGTTGGCATAATCAGCGCCGTGCGTCCCAACTCCGTCTGGGACATGTCCACCAGTTTCTTCACGGTGCTCTTTCTTGCGATACCCGGATTCTGGCTTGGACTGCTCGTAGTGGTCGCCAGCATTTCATGGTTTCAGTACAAAGCGCCTATCGTCTCCGTTCAATTCTGGGAAGACCCCTGGACTAACTTTCAGATAATAGTGGGACCTGCGATTGTGCTGGGCTTAGGTCAGGCTGCGTTTATCGCGCGAATGGCTCGCTCGTCGCTGTTCGAGGTGCTGCGCGAGGATTATGTCAGGACTTCACGCGCCAAAGGCTTGATTGAGCGGCTGGTCATAGCGCGACACGCCATGCCGAATGCCCTGTTGCCGGTGCTGACATTGAGCGGGGTGCTGCTCGGCTTCGTGATGGGCGGCTCGGTCGCGGTTGAGCAGGCGTTCACCGTGCCGGGCTTGGGCAAGGCGCTGGTAGTCGCCGCCATTGACCGAGACTTCAATGTAGTCCAGAATATCGTTCTCTTTTATGCAGTCATCTTCGTACTGGTCAATCTCCTGATTGACATGTTGTATGGGTGGCTAGACCCAAGAATAAGGCTCAATTAGCGCCATACTCATTTTTAGAAGGTGACGCAATGGCAATGGATTCAGTAGCTGCGCGCAGAAGCGTCAGTTCCAATGTTCGCAGGTATGGAGTAAACCTGCGCGGCTTCGTTCGACGCAGTCCATTTGCGGCCGTATGGGGCCTGATAGGGCTGATACTGATTCTGATGGCTTTAGGCGCTCCCCTAATATCGCCCCAAGACCCCCTGAAAGCCAACTTCACGAAAATTAGCGCGCCTCCCGACAGCGAAAGTTATTTTGGCACCGACCAGATTGGCAGAGACCTCCTAAGCAGGATTCTCTATGGCGCGAGAATATCTCTGTTCGTCGCTTTGGCGTCAGTGCTCATCGGCACGACTATTGGCGGCGTGTGGGGGCTTGTCAGCGGCTATCTCGGCGGCTTGACTGACATGATAAGCCAGCGCTTCGTGGAAATTATCATGGCGCTCCCGGGCCTGATACTCGCATTCGCTCTTGTGCTTGTTCTGGGCGCCGGAATGTGGACGATTATCCTCGCCATTGCCGTAACTCGCGTTCCGTTCGGCGCCAGGATTATTCGCTCTGTGGCGTTGACAGTTAAGGAAACGGCGTATGTGGAGGCTGCGCGAGGAATCGGCGCTTCTCAGATGAGAATAATGGCGAGACACGTTGCGCCGCAGTGTGTTGCACCATTCCTCATCCTCTTCACCGTTCACCTGGGAACGGTCATTGTCATCGAAGCTTCCCTGAGCTTCCTCGGACTTGGAGTAAGCCCGCCCACACCCACATGGGGCGGTATGCTCGGCGAGGCATCGGCGCTGCTGTACCCGTTGTGGTGGCACGTTTTCTTCCCCGGAGTGTTCATCACGATAACCGTGCTCGCCTTCAATCTGTTTGGAGACGGCTTGCGCGACGCGCTGGACCCCAGGCTGCGCGGCACGCTTGAATAGACTAACGGGATACATACACAGGATAGGCATAGGCAGGACGGTTAGCCTGAAAAGTGCGGAATCACCTGCTCCCCAAGGATTCTGATAGTCTGCATCGCCTGCTCCGTTTCGTCCAACGCGCAGCGGAATAGGATGTGCGTCGCGCCCATGCTTTGCAGGCGTTCCAGCGCGGTGATGCAGGTATCCGCATCCCCCACGATTAGCGATTCTTGCATTTCACGGTCTCCGAAGCCGCGATAGCCGCGTTCAAACAGGACTTCCGCATCTCGCAGCGCCGCGTCTCGTGTCGGCGCGAGGTGCAAGTCGCGGCGCACAACCAATTCCTGTACTTGTCCGCTGCGGCCGAATTCGTCGAGCGCGGCGCGGTAGAATTGCAGACGTTCGTCGATGTAGTCGGGCGTCCAGCCGGGGCTGATAACCCATGCGTCCGCGATTCGCGCGGCGCGGCGCACGGCGGGGTCGGCGTTTGCGCCAATCCACATCGGCATAGACCGTTGCAGCGGCTTGGGATTGACCGACACGCCGCTGAAGTTGTAGTGCTTGCCGCTGAATGACACATCGTCGTCTGCCCATAGCCGACGCATAATATCGAAGGTCTCCTCGAAGCGGGACACGCGCAATCGCTGCGGTGTCTCGAACGCATCGTGCGCTTCGGGCTGGTGTCCAAGCGCGCTGATGACCGCCGTCTTGCCGCCGCTGATGACATCCAGCATCGACAGTTGTTCCGCGAGCAGTATCGGATTGTAGAACGGCAGCAAGAACAGTGGAATCAGCCGCATATCGCCCGTGAACGCGGACAGGTGCGACATCGTGGGCATTACCTGAAAGTAATTGTTGCGCGTTACATGGTGGTCGCCAAGCGACAGCGACGCGAACCCCAAATCCGCCATCGCCTTCACCTGCTCCGTCAAGCCGTCCATCACGGCTTTCGGATCGCGGTCGATAGAATAGCTCGAAGTCAGCGACACTCCTATTTGCATTTTCCGTCCTTTCGGGGATGATTAGGATTGGGGCAAAGAATCTTCGGGCGGCTGAGTATGTTGCTTTGGAGCAAGCCTTTGCCGTTTGTGCCTTTATCTGCCAACAAATATAATCATCGGGATGAGTATGTCAAATGCCGTTGCCTGCCCCATGAAGCTGCCACTTAAATCAGGGAATAAGTGTTTCACTGCATTCGGAATTGCGTTGCGGTGAGTGCTGTGTCCGGAGTGCCGTCCGGAATGTCATTGATAATATGCGCGATGAGCTGCGCTGCTTGCGAGAGTCGAAAACGATGCACAATCCAATGGCGATGACCCTGCCGGATGTCGATGTCGAATCGTTGCGGCGAACGTTGAATGCGCGGCTGCCGCGCTATGCGGTGATACTGCATAACGACGACTACCATTCGATGGATTATGTCGTGGAGGCGCTGGTGAAGAGCGTGCCGGACCTTATCGTCGAAGAGGCGATCGGCATCATGTTCGAGGCGCACAACACGGGCAGCGCCGTGGTGGTTGTGTGTGTGCTGGAGCAGGCGGAGTTGTACAAAGAGCGCATTCAAGGCTATGGCTTGGGTGTCAGCATACGGCGCGGTTGATGCGCGGTTGATGCGTGGTTGATGATTGATGTACTGCAATTCAGTTATTCAGCCTCGAATGTCAGCACGAGACTCGGTAGATGTGAGACTCGCGGTAGCCGGTGACGACGCGGATGTATCCGCTCAACTCGTCGTCCAGCGCGGCGTCGCCGGTATCGACAAGCAAGGGGCGGCCGTCTAGCGCGCGTAGCTTGCCGGCCGTCGCCACCACGACGATGTTCTCCCTGCCGATACGCCGGATGACGCGCGGGCTAATCTGCTGGTTGCCGCGCCCGAAAATGTAGCCCTGCCCGCCGATTACGGTTACGATGATTTTCGCGCTGCGCCCGTCCGTCAATCGCAGCAGATCGCGTTCAGTGGCGTCTGTTGCCAGCAGTTTGCCATTCTCCACGACATCCACGCCTAGCAGCGTATTCGCCACGCCCAGCTCGCGCGCGATTGCGTCCGTGGTCGTGCCGGGTCCGATGATGTACAGCGTGTCGTCAGTCATGTCTGCTGCGACCTGCCGCGCGATGTCTTCTGCGGCTTGGCTGTCCGACGGCGCAGTGCCGGATTTCGTCGCCTGCACGCCGTCCCCGCCCATTGGCGTCTTCAAGTAGCCGTGCAAGGTCGCGGAGACCCTGCCTTCGCGGAACGCGTCTTCGTCAATGTCCATCACTTCCACATCAGCGAGTTCGGCTGCGTGGTCGTTGAGAAAGTGCAGCGCCGTTTCGCCTGCCTTGCGCGGCGTCAGCGCGAACACGCCGGAGTGCATCTTGACGCCGGCGGGTATGCCCAGCACAGGTAAATCGGCTGAGGCAAAGCCGCCTGTTCGCAGCGCATCGCAAATATCCCGCGCCGTGCCGTCACCGCCCGCGAACAGCAGCAAGTCAACGCCGAGTCGCTGCAATTCAAGCGCGGCGCGGCGCGTGTCGGCGGACGATGTGGATGCGCCGTCCTGCGGGACGCCCTCAATTGTGTGCGCGGTCAGTCCGCTGGATCGTGCGGTGTCTTCGCCCATCTTGCCGGCGCAGGTTACGAGTGACAGTTCAGGCATTGCCTTGCCGATGATAGACAGCGCTTCGTGTGTCCGCTTGCTCGCCTGCGGTTCGGCGCCGAGCGACAGCGCGCGTTGTGGCGTGTCTTCGCCGTCAGTGCCTTTTAGACCGACACTGCCGCCCATGCCGGCGATTGGATTGACGATTAATCCGAGTGTCTTCAATGCGGTGTCCTGTCAATGCGTCAAGAATTCTTGTGAACCGTTACGGATGTTCAAGAAGCGGCTTGCCCCATTTAGACCTTTCTCGAGTAGGGTAATGCACAAACTGTTTAGCGAACTTCTATCTTCATACTACATCATTTAAGTAGGATAGATGGGTAGGATAAAGGGCCGCGCGCGATTGACATGCGCAGCGCTTGGATTTAGTCTGCTAATGGCACTTGGATGAGAGTGATTTCAGAGGATGCAAATGAATTATTTCCCATTGACCGACGAGCAATTTGAGTGGAAGGAACGGGTCGTCGATGTTGCGGAGCGGGTCATTGCGCCGCGCGCCGCGGAGTATGACACGAAGGCGCAGTTCCCAAGGGAATCACTCGCCGCGCTGGGCGAACTTGGGCTGTGGGCACTGCGCGTGGACAAGGAAGACGGCGGTCTCGGCGGCGATATGGTAACGACCTGCGTCATTGTCGAGGAAATCGCCAAGAAATGCCCGTCCACCGCAATGTGCTACAAAATGCACCTCGAATCGGTGGAGGCGGTCAGCCGCATACCGACCGCGCTGCAGCGAGAGCGATTCGTCCTGCCGCTCGCGCGTGGCGAAGTGTTCGCGGCGGCGGCAGGCGGCGAATCGCGCGGGCAGACGGGCAAGGACTGGAGGCCGGTGTCCGCGCCGGATGTGCCGCTGCCTCTTGTGGATGGGAACTTGCGGCTGGATAACATTCGCAAGTCTTATGTTACATCGGCGGGGCATGCTTCGCATTACATCATGTTCTGCCGTGTGGAGGGAGGACGGATGGAGGGACCGCCGGACCTGCTGATGTTTGAAGCCGACAAGGTGCAATGGGAGACACTCGGCGAGTGGGACGGGCTGGGGATGCGCGGCAACTGCAGCGCGCCGATGCTGTTCAACGGCGAAGTGCCGTACGAGAACCTGCTCGGTATCGAACTCGAAGGCGAGAAAGAGCCGGTGATGCAGAAGTACATGATGCCGGTGCTGATACTCACCTACGGCGCGGCGTATCTGGGCATTGCTTCAGGCGCGTTCGAGCTGGCGTGCATCGAAGGCGATAGGCGCTACGCGAGCGGCGGCAGGCGGCTGGACAATCCGATCAATCAGCGGCGCATCGCGGAGATGAGCGCACGGCTCGAATCGGCGCGTTCGTTTCTACATGTCGCCGCCTCGATGATGGACGAGGGCAGGGCGAACTCGTTGCTTCCGTTCATTCAGGCGAAGGTCGTGTGTTCAGAACTCGCCGTGCAAGTTACGCAAGATCTGATGACGATGTTTGGCGGCACGGCATTCGCGCGGCAGCTGCCCTTCGAGCGCTACTTCCGAGACGCGCGCGCCGGTGTTGTAATGGGCCTAGCCAACGACCAAGCGTACGAGACGATAGCGACGCTGCTGTTTCCACAAGAGGGATGACAGGCTGATGCCGCTTCGCCCTGTCCGATGGTCTAAGAAAATCTGGAACGGATGAAATCTAGTCCGTCCGAGTCAGCACAAAACCCTTTTCGCCGGTGATGCGCTGGTCGTTGGGCTGCGCGATTACCACGCCGGCGAGCGAGTCGTCGATTAGGCTGCTGTTGAACTTCCAAGTTACGCCGATTTCCGCCTTCGGCAAGCCTATCGTGGTGAATACCGCCTCGTTGTACTTCAGGCGGTTGGCGAGGGTCAGGTTGACCGCCTGCCACTCTGTCTCGCCTTCGATTGGCTCGTCGAAGCTGATGCTCACCGACGGCGCCGCCGCGTCCAACGACAGCGTTACGCCTCGCTCGTCCTGCTCGCCCGGCAGTACCATTACGCCCTTGTATTCCTGCACTTGCTCATTGCTCATTGTGATTCGCCCCGCTCTTTCGCTTGAATGCTTTTGCCGAATAATTGCATTGAATGATTTCGCCGTCTGTTACTTTCCATGTGATTGGCTGACCGTGGAAATGTCCGACTGTCTGCCATTGGTCGGTAGAGTTGGAAATGCCGCTGAAGCTTGCGACTTCAAAGCCCGTATAGCATAGCGCAGACCATCGCAGACGACAACTTTACGGTACGAAAATTGCTTTGATAATCTGGCGATTTGCGGATGTAATCGATGTTCCCCGTTCGCAAAAATCTGCAATCGCTGTGGATAAGGCGCTCCGTGTGTCATGAAGGTGTTAAAGGGCGCGGCGGAACGCGAATGGCCGTGATTAGATTAGCGGCGTGTACCCGCAACAAATTCTGAATTACAGAAAAGGCTGTATGTTGTATAATGAGCGATTATCCTCGTTATAACCATCGCCCAAAGGTGGCGCGCACGGGCGAAACAGCACTCATGCCTGCCTTTAATTGATAATGTCCATTTGACACTATAATTTGTTGAATGCTAAAATTGGCACATCTTGGCGAGCCGGAATGGTGGCTTTGCTAAGCCTATTGAACAGCAAAATTGCGGGTTCTATTCGCCGCAAATCAGACCTGGGAGGATTGTCGCATGACGAGTGAGCAGAAGGTCCAAATCCATCGAGGCCTTCGGGATGTGCTTATTGATCGGACCAGGTCCAGTTTCATCGACGGCGATGTTGGCAAGCTATTGTATAGGGGCTACAACATCGACGATCTCGCCAACAAGTCCACCTTCGAAGAGACTATCTTTCTCCTGCTGTACGGCGGATTGCCCACACAGGCGCAGTTGGACGACTTCGGCGCCCAGCTAAGAGCCAATCGCGCGCTGCCCGAAGAGGTGCTAGATGTCATCAGCCTAACGCAGAAGGCGCACCCGATGGATGTGCTGCGAACGGCGATTTCCGCGCTGGCGGCGTTCGACCCCGAGACCGAAGACAACTCAATGGAAGCAACGCTGCGAAAGGGCATCCGCCTGACATCGCAGGCGTCCACGATAGTCGCGGCGCATGCGCGAATACGCGATGGCAAGCAGCCCATCGCGCCGAGCACCACACTCGACCACGCGGGCAACTTCCTGTATATGCTGTTCGGCGAAGAGCCGGACCCACGCGACGCTAAGCTGATGGACAAAGACTTCATACTGCACGCCGAGCATGGCATCAATGCCTCGTCGTTCGGCGCGCGCGTTACGGCTTCGACGCAGGCGGATCTGCACTGCGCCGTCACCACCGGCGTGGGAGTGCTCAAGGGACCGTCGCACGGCGGCGCGGCAGAAGAAGTGATGAAGATGGCGCTCGAAATCGGCGACGAATCCAATGCCGCCGAATATGTGGCGAACCTGCGCAAGCAAGGCGGCAGGGTCATGGGCTTCGGCCACCGTGTCTATAAGGCGGTTGACCCGCGCTCGATCCACCTGATGGACGACGCCCGAGATCTGGGCGTTCGCAAGGGGCAGCCGGGCTGGTACTCCATATTGGAAGCGGTCGCCAAGGTGATGGAGCCGTATGCACGGCGCGGAATCTGCCAGAATGTGGACTTCTTCTCCGGCGCGATATACTACCTGCTGGACATTCCCGAAGACCTGTTCATCTCCATTTTCGCGATGGGACGCATCCCCGGCTGGACGGTGCAAGTGATGGAGCAGTTCGACAACAACATCCTGCTGCGTCCGCGCCTGCTATATGTCGGCGATATGGATGTGGAATATGTGCCGATAGACCAGAGGTAAGCGCGCATATTGGAAACTTGCTGCGGGGCGTAAAGGACGAAAGGAAGAACGATGACGCAAGAGGCAGTTGAAACTATCCAGTGTACGCACCACTGGCAGATAGAAAGTCCAAACGGCCCCGTGAGCATCGGCAGGTGCAAGCGCTGCGGCGAGATCCGAGAGTTCAACAACTCCATTCAAGGCTCCGGCTGGGACAGGCAAGGCTCGCATAACAGACGCCTGCGGCAGGCAAAGTCCAGCTCCTAGCGCGACTCCTTTCTTCCGCCAATATCATCACACAGCGAAGGGACATCAGCATTAGCCGATGTCCCTCTTCTTTTGCAAAAGTCCTCTCCCCATCGGTGGCTGACAAGGGTAGGTAAAATGGTGAATTCAATGCAAAAACTTACTCTTTCTGTCATTCTGAACGCAGCGCAGCGGAGTGAAGAATCTAAAATATCTGCCATAAGACAACCCCGTTCGTAGTTAAGGATGTTAGATTCCTCACTCCGTTCGGAATGACAAGGAAAAACTGTCAAAGCTCCGTTAATCAAATACCTACCCCTATCGACCCTTCTGGGGGGAGCTTAGGATTGGGGCAAAGAAACCAGCCTATTAATGACCGGCAAAACCATGAGCGAACTTACATCAGCCGAACAAACAATAGCCGAACAGACCATAAGGCAGCGCATCTACCGGCACGGCAAAATCACCTTCGCCGAATTCATGCAGATTGCCCTATACCACCCGATCGACGGATACTACACGAGCGATCGACCCTTCGGCGCGGACGGCGACTATTACACCAGCCCGGCGGCGCATCCGGCGTTCGGCGCACTGCTTGCTGTGCAACTCTTCGGCATGTGGCGTGGTATGGGAATGCCAACAGACTTCACTGTCGTGGAGATGGGCGCTGGCAATGGCATGCTCGCCAACGACATCTGCGCCTATGCGGGCGATTTGAGCGCAGACTTCGCGGACAGTCTGCGCTACATCTGCATTGACCGATATGCGGCGGCGGACACTTGGCAATCAACCGGCGAAGGCGCGATTCACATTGAGCGGGTGACTGCGGACAAACTGCCACTAGAAGGCGTGGTGGGCTGTTTCATATCAAACGAACTGGTGGACGCCTTCCCGGTGCATCGCTTTGAGATTGTGGACGGAGAGCCGCGTGAAATCTTCGTCGCGCTAGACGACTCCGGCGACTTCGTGGAACTGCTGGACACACCATCTACGCCAATCATCGCGCAACGTCTTGATGCGCTAGGCTTCCCGCTTGAGAATGGACAGCGCGGCGAAGTCAACCCGCACATCAAGTCGTGGATCGGCGAAATCGCCGCCGCACTGGGCACAGGTTTCGTTATCACCATAGACTACGGCTATGAAGCGGTTGAGTTGTACGCGCCGGAGCGCAAGTACGGCACATTGCAAACATACTACCGGCACACGGACGGCAGCAGCCCGTACCGTCGCATCGGCAGGCAAGACCTCAGCGCACAGGTGGATTTCACGCTGCTGCAATGCGAGGGACACGCCGCTGGCCTAAACACACTCGCCTACACCACGCAATCCGAATTTCTGCACGCGCTAGGCATTCGAGAGATGATGCGGCAACTGCGATCCGCGCCGTTAAGCCACCACGAGCGCAGCGCAAACCTAATGGCAATGCGCCAATTGGTTCAACCCGACGGACTGGGCAGATTCCGCGTGCTGGTGCAGGAAAAGCAATCCGGCGTATCGTCAATAGAGCAAATCTTGCCCGATGAGTCGGCACGCAGGGGACTGCTTGCGCCGCTGCTGTCGTTCCGACACATGCCGTTGATGGAAGGGCGTTATCCGCAAACGAGCTGGGAAATGCCGTCGCTATGGGACGAATCTCAGGCTTATCAGTTGCTGTGATCGGCACCTTTCGCAAGTGCGCCAATTTGCATATATGTCAATCCCGTCCCGTTGACACGCTGGACGCCGGGCGCGGTGAGCACCTTCGGGCTATGGTGATGAAGCCGGTGTGCCCGACCATGCGGTGCTCTGGGCGGACGCTGCGGCTGCCTACTACCCATGGGCGCTGCAGCACTTCCATTGTTTCGATCATCTCGAATGTGTGGATGCCGCGCAGCGCTGCCGTAAGTTCGTGGACTTGCAGCACGGTAGGCGAGAAGCTGACGAATATACCGCCCGGCAGCAAACCTTCCGATGCGTGCGGCACGACTTGCCAAGGCTCGGGGAGGTCGAGCACGATGCGATCTAGGTCGCGTTCGTCAAAGCCATTATAGACATCGCCGATTTTCAGCGTGAGGTTGGATGTGTCCGGCAGCATCGCGTTGACATTCTCGCGGGTGCGGTCGATCATGTCCTGCCGCACATCGTACGAGAATAGCGAGCCGCTTTCACCAATTGCGCGCAGTAGCGCCATCGTTACCGCACCGCTGCCGCAGCCCGCTTCGAGGACCCGCGCGCCGGGGAATATGTCGCCGTAAACGAGAATTGTGCCGAGGTCCTTCGGGTAGCCGACAGTGGCGATGCGAGGCATGTCCACCGCGAAATCCGCCATCGTGGGCTTGACTACGAGCAGCACATGCCCGCGGTTTGTGGTCATCCACGAGCCGGAGTCCGTGCCGATTAAATCGTCGTGTGAGAACGCGCCGAGATGCGACTCGAACTTTGCGCCGGGTCGCAGTTGCGCAAGGTAGCGCCGCCCCCGCCGGTCAATGACAAGGGCATGGTCGCCCTCGTGGAAGACGTGCCGCGCAGGGGCGTTTTCGTTCATATCGCTTGACGCCTACAGCTTGTCGATTTCCGCGAGGATGTCCTGTGGGTCGAGGTCGCGCGCGCTTTCATACACACGCTTGAAGCGTATCACGCCTTCGGCATCGACAATGAAGATGGCTCGGTTAGGAGCGCCACGCTCTTCGTTGAATATGCCATACGATTGCGTCATCGCGCCGTGAGGGTAGAAGTCCGACAGCAGCGGGTAGGGTATGTTGCCCAGCGAGGTGGAATAGGCGGTCTGGGATGGACGAGCGTCGCAACTGATGCCCAGAACCTGGGCATTCTTCGCCTCGAAGTCCGCATTGTAGCTGCGGAACGAGGTAACTTGGTCCGTTCAGCCGCCTGTGAACGAGAATATGTGGAACGAGAGCACCACCGCCTTCTCGCCCCTGAAATCGCTCAGGGATACGCTTTTCATTTCCTGGTCCGGCAGCGTAAATTCCGGCGCCTGCTGTCCTACATCAACCATGTTTTCACCTCTATATCAATCTTCGCGTCTTATTTTCCTAAAAGTCATTCGAGTCGTGCAAAGGGAGCTTGGCAAGTTCCTCATCGTGCGGATTGACTTCTATACTTGCTGATTGCAGCGCTGTTATGCCAAGCAACGGTTCCGAATTTTCATCGCCGAACGCGATTGTGGAAGCTACCATCTCACCCATGAGTTTGATCAATGCAAAACCGATGTCAAAGCTGATATTGTCGCCGTTTGCTAAGCCATACACTCGCTGTCTTTCTGGTTCGATGCTAGATAACGCCTTGGGATGAGCGATTCTATTGTACCACGCGCATCGCTGGGTTCACGCGCTGCGAAACTGACCGGATAGGCCGGGATAATTCAACCCGCGCCAAGTCCCCCCACCCCTATCTTGATGTCCCCTATCAAAGGGGATGGGACTTTCGGAATGCTGCGCGAAGGGCTATGTCAACCTTCAGGCTGCCAGCGCAGGTATGGGCGGCGGGCGGCGCGGGCTTCGTCCAAGCGGGTGTTGGGCGTGTCGTGTGGCGCGTTGTGCAACAGGTCAGGGTCGTCCTGCGCTTCCTGCGCTATTGCGCGCATTACCTCGATGAAACCGTCGAGCGTCTCTTTGCTCTCGGTCTCGGTCGGCTCTACCATCAGCGCCTCATCGACAATCAGCGGGAAGTACATCGTGGGTGGGTGAATGCCGTAGTCGATGAGCCGCTTGGCGACATCGAGCGCGCTTATGCCGTGCTCGCGCTTGAGGTTGCGCGCCGAGAATACGACCTCGTGCATGCAGGAACGGTCGTATGGCAGGTCGTAGTAGTCCTTGAGCTGGCTGAGGATGTAGTTCGCGTTAATCACCGCATCATGGCTGATGTTGCCGATTCCTTGGTCGCCCAGCGTGCTCATGTAAGCGTATGCCCGCACCAGCGCGCCGAAGTTGCCGTGGAACGCTCCCATTCTGCCGACAGTCTGCGGCGGCGCTTCAAGCGTATAGACTGCGTTGCCGTCGTTGTCGTTGCTGCGGTTCACGACGGGCGTGGGCATGTACGGCAGCAGGCGCTCGCCCACGATTACGGGTCCGGCGCCGGGTCCGCCACCGCCGTGCGGCTGCGTGAATGTCTTGTGCAAGTTGGAATGCATCACATCGAAGCCGAGATCGCCGAGTTTCACGCGACCGAGCAGGGCGTTCAGGTTTGCGCCGTCGCCGTACACGATACCGCCAGCCTCGCGCACCATGCGCACGACTTCGAGGATGTTGGAGTCGAACAAGCCCAGTGTGCTTGGCAGCGTTATCATCAGACCGGCGAGGCCGTCGCCGACTGAGAATCGCAGCGCTTCAAGGTCAGTGTTGCCGTTGGCGTCCGATGGCAGAGTTACGACTTCAAAACCGCACATGTTCGCCGTCGCAGGGTTCGTACCGTGCGCGCTGTCGGGGATGAGCACCTTGTTGCGCTGCGTGTCGCCCCTGTCTTGGTGATACGCGCGCGCCATCAGAATGCCCGCGAACTCACCGTCCGCGCCTGCCATCGGCGCGAGCGAGCAGCCCTGCATTCCTGTGATTTCGATGAGCCGCTGCTGCAGTTCCCACATCAGGCGGAGCGCGCCTTGCACGGTGGCGTCCGGCTGCAGCGGGTGAATCTCCGCGAAGCCGGGAATAGACGCGATCTCGTCATCGACTTTAGGGTTGTACTTCATCGTGCAGCTGCCAAGCGGGTAGAAGTTGTGGTCGATGGAGAAATTCAGCTGGCTGAGCTGCGACAGATAGCGGACGAGTTCGTTTTCGCTGACCTCTGGGAAGTCCAGTGTGTCGCGCAGCAAGCCCTTGTCGGGCAGGGGTTGGTGCGGCACATCGCTCTGCGGCAGTGTCGCGCCGACTCTGCCGGACACACTGCGATCCATTAGCAATTGGCGACGGTCTTGGGACAGCCTTTCTATTAGTGTCGTCATACTATCGTGCCTATCTCCGCAAGCGCGGCTGCGAAGGCGTCAATCTCCTCGCGCGTGTTGACCTCAGTCGCGCAGACGAGCATGCCGTTCGGCAACTGTTCGCTGATGTCCAAGCCACCGATAATCTTGTAGTCGAGCAGCCGCTCGTTGAGGGTTGACGGCGGTAGGGGGCATCGCACCGCGAACTCTTGGAAGAATGCGCCGCCATCCACGACCGAATATCCCGGAATACCGTCTATCAGAGACGCTAGGTAGTGTGCCTTCTGGTATGTCAGCTCGGCGGCGTGGCGCATGCCGTGTCTGCCGTTTGCCGCCATATATACCGTACTCATAAGGGCGATGAGCGCTACCGATGTGCAGATGTTGGATGTGGCGCGTTCGCGGCGTATGTGCTGCTCTCGCGTCTGCAGTGTGAGCACATACGCGGTGCGCCCTTGCGAATCGACCGTCCTGCCGACGATGCGGCCGGGCATCTGCCGGATGTAGCTCTGCTTGCAGGCGAAAACGCCGACATACGGACCGCCGAATGTGGGCGGCACGCCGAGCGCCTGTCCCTCGGATGCAACGATGTCCGCGCCATAGTCGCCCGGCGGCGTGAACATCGCCATGGACAGCGCGTCCGCATAGACGACGAACAGCGCGCCGGCGTCGTGCGCCCGGTCTGCGATTGCCTGCATATCCTGGATGTAGCCCAAGAAGTTGGGCTGCTGCGCAACGAGGCATGCAGTATCTTCATTGAGGTCCGGATTATCCGCGCTGACGACATCGATGGTGATACCGGGTGGCTCTGCGTATGTGCGCAGCACGCTGATGTACGCGGGCGAGACAGAATCGAGAACGGCGACACGGGTGCGCCGCGTTACGCGCGATGCCATCAGCACCGCTTCGGCGAGTGATGTGGAGCCATCGTACATGCCCGCATTAGCGACATCCATGCCGGTGAGCTGAGCGCACAATGTCTGAAATTCGAACTCGGTCTGCAGCGTGCCCTGCGAAATCTCAGGCTGGTACGGCGTGTACGCGGTCATGAACTCGCTGCGGCTTGTGAGTTGGCGCACGATTGCCGGTATGTGATGCCGGTACGATCCGGCGCCGAGGAAGCAGGCGTACTCGCCCGGAGTCTTGTTCATTGCCGCGAGTTCGCCGAAATATCGCTTGAGTTCGAACTCGGACATCGGCGGCGGAAGGTCGAGTGCGGGGTTCCGATGTTGCTCCGGTATATCCGCGAAGAGTTCGTCAACCGAATCCACTCCGATGGCGTCGAGCATTGCCCGCCGGTCGGCATCGGTGTTCGGCGAATATGGTGATGTGTAGCGAGTGGAATCTGTCATGGGCGCAAGCCGCCAAAGTCAATGAATGTGCAGGGTCAGGATAAATTGGGTTCGGCGATTTGGGAAGGTGCAGGGTCTAGTTCTGCGCTTCAAGCATTGCCTGGTACTCGGCGTGGCTCATTAGCATGTCTAGCTCGCCGTTGTCGGAGAGTTCGACATGCAGCATCCAGCCCGAGTCGTATGGGCTGTCGTTGACCAACTCGGGCGCATCCAGCAATTCGTCGTTACGCTGCGATACCGTGCCCGATACGGGCGAATACAAGTCCGACACCGCTTTGACCGATTCGATCTCTCCCATTTTTTCGAACTGCTCGAGCGCGTCGCCAAGCGCGGGCAGCTCAACGAACACAACATCGCCCAGGCTTTCGGCTGCGAACTCCGTAATGCCGACGACTGCAACGCCGTCAGACTCCATGCGAACCCATTCGTGCTCTTGCGAGTACTTGAGATTTTCAGGCGTCATCGCTATATGCTCCGTATGTAGAATGGAAGGCTGGTAACTTCAGCGTCAACTAGGCGGCCGCGGATGTCAATTTGCAGGCGCGTGCCAACCTCCGAGAAGTCAGCAGCAACATATCCCAAGCCTATGTTTCTGTCAAGCAGCGGCGAAGGGCTGCCGCTCGTAACCTCGCCTATGCACTCGCCTTCGTGGTATATGCTGTGCCCGTGCCGCGCGATACCGCGACCTGTCATGAAGAAGCCGACAAGGGACTTATCTACGCCTTCGTCGCGCGCCCGCAGCAACGCTTCGCGTGCGACATAGCCGCGCCTGTCCGGGTTGACGAAGCGCGCCAGACCTGCCTCGTATGGGTTGACATCCACGCTCATGTCGTTGCCGTGCAGCAGCAAGCCCGCTTCGAGCCGCAGCACATCGCGCGCGCCAAGCCCGCAAGACGCCGCGCCGCTCTCGACTAGGCGCAACCATATACGCGGCGCGTCTTCGGCGGGAACGATGAGCTCGAAGCCGTCTTCGCCCGTGTAGCCGGTGTGCGCCAGCATTGTTTCCACGCCGTCTATCTGCGTCGTCGCCGTGCGGAACGGCAGCACGTCTGAGATGTCGTCCGCAGTGATGCCGTTCAGCATCGGGATCGCCTGCGGACCTTGCACCGCAATCATCGCCGTCTCTGTGGTGATGTTCGTGATGCTGACCGTATCCGGCTGCGTATTCCATCGATTCAGCCAGTCTATGACCGTGGCGGTATTCGCCGCATTAGGCACGAGCAGAAAGTCCTCCTCACCGTTGCGATACACGATGCAGTCGTCAATGATACCGCCCTCTTCGTTGCAGATAAGGCAGTACCGCGCGCGCGTTGGCCGCATCGAAATCGCGCCGACGCTGAGCACGCGACTGAGCAGCCGCGCCGCGCCGCTGCCCTGAATCTTCAGTCTGCCCATGTGCGACACATCGAACAAGCCGACATTGGAACGCACCGCTCGTGCTTCCCGCAAGATGCTGTCGTACTGAATGGGCATAGCCCATCCACCAAACGGCACGATGCGCGCGCCAAGCGATACATGCGTATCGTATAGGGAAGTCTGCCGGAGTTCGTTGTTGTCTGTCATGGCTACTCAGGATATGCAAGATTGATGTGATTTTTACCGTGGATATTATAGCGTATAATTCAGGGGCGATGGTGTGAAATTTGTAAACGATAAGTGAGTTGAAAATGGCAGTTTGGATAATCAGGGCTGGCAGGATGGGCGAGAATGAAGAGTTCGCTCTTAATGAGGGCGTGTATGGGATTGGTTTCGTTCATAAGCATAGCGTAGCAGACTTCCCAGATTACGAAGCTTTTCGCGATTACCTTCATAGGCAAAGTGAGGGCTTGAGTTTGCAGCAGGTAGCGTCTCAAGCGTCTCAACTTTGGCATTTCGCTAACGACATGCAGATAGGCGAAATGATAGTCTTGCCGCGCAAGCGTCTGAAGGTAGTTGCCATTGGAAAGATAGCAGGGGACTATGTGTGGAAAGATAGCAGGGGACTATGTGTATAACCCTGACAAATCGCAAGCGCCTTTGCCGCACACTCGTGAGGTAGAGTGGCTTGTTGAGGATGTGCCGCGAGCGATATTTGACCAAGACTTGAAGAATTCATTCACTTCTCAACTCACCGTGTCGCAGGTTAGGAAAGACAACGCCGAAGCGCGAATTCAGCAGGTCGCTAATGTCTATCTTGGCGCCGAGCATGTAGTGGAGCCGCCTACGCCGTCTTCAAGTTCTGATGACTTGGACGACGACGAGGTTAGAGTGAACCTAGTAGAGGCCAATAACGACCGCATCCTAGACCGCGTCCGAGATAGGTTCAGGGAACATCACTTGGAATATCTGGTAGCGCGTATTCTGGAAGCGAGGATACACGGTATTGGAAACAAAGCGAGGACCGGATGGTGGCGCGGATATACTTGCAGGCAGTGGGGCGTTAGGTTTCGATAGCCCTAAGTTGTGCGTTCAGGTGAAATCGGGAGCATCCCCCGTACGAATACCTGACTACAACAGGCTTCAAGGTAATGTGCATGGGTTCGGAGCTGATTACGGATTATTGGTTAGCTTGAGCGGATTCACAAAGCCGGTTCTTGACGAGAATAGGCGATCGTTCTTTGAGATAAGGCTCTGGGACGGGAGTCAGTTGGTAGAAAGACTGCTTGACACATACGACGACTTGCCGCAAGAAATTCGAGAGGTAATTCCACTGGAGAAACGGTTGGTGCTGGATGAGTAAGTGGAATAGCGGGCGGTCAAGTCGATGACTGTCCGCTATCGTTCACCCCCATCCTAACCTTCCCCCGTCAAGGGGGAAGGGATTTTTGTATTAGTCTTACAGGCCCGATGTCGCTTCCTTGAAGCGGGTTATGGCGTCAATGTGCGCTGCGGGTGTGTCGAAACCGGCGCGCATCGTGTTCAGGGACACATGCGTCGCGCCAAGCGCCTTCCAGTCTTCGGCTTCCTTCGCCCAGTCGTCGGGGCCACCGATGCTTGCCGATACCCAGCCTTCGAGACCTATGCTTGCGATGTCGCGCCCCGCTTCGTTGGCGTAGGTGTGCAGCGTTTCGATAAGCCCCTTCGCGCGGTCGTCCGGTCGTCCTGTGAGTATCCATCCGTCGCCGATGTTGACGATGCGGCGGATTGTGCGGTCGGACGCGCCGCCTAGCCACACGGGTATGGGACGCTGCACCGGCAACGGCAATATGCCGGCGTCCGTTATCTTGTGCCACTTGCCTTCGTAGGTGATGAGTTCGTTCGTCCACAGTTGACGCATCACATCGATCTGCTCTTCGGAGCGCGCGCCGCGGTTGCGCCAGTTTTCGTTGAGCGCCTCGTATTCCACATAGTTCCAGCCAACGCCGATGCCCAGCCGCAGCCTGCCGTTGCTGAGCACATCCACCGCCGCCGCCTGCTTGGCGACGAGCGCGGTCTGGCGCTGCGGCAGTATGATGATGCCGGTGGCGAGTTCGATGCTGTCGGTGACTGCCGCCAGATAGCCGAACAACACGAACGGCTCATGGAATGCGTCCGTGTGCCGATATGGTCCGGTCAATTCAGGATGCGAGGCGGAGTTCGCGCCCAGCACATGGTCGAACGCCAGCAGGAAATCGAATCCGAGCGATTCGGTCGTCTGAGCGTATTCGCGTATTGCGCCGGTGTCGTTGCCTATCTCCGTCTGTGGGAAAATCGCGCCTATCTTGGTCATTGCAGCCTCCGCAGGGTATGTCGGTTTGCACTTGGCGAGTGTCAGTGTAACATAACGGCAGTGGATAGGATGAACAGGGAAGAATAGGATGGATGGGGATATGGCAAAGTACGATCTGATATTGAGCGGCGGCACGGTGCTCGACCCTGCGAATGATTTCGAGGGCATTGCGGATGTGGGCGTCAAGGATGGACTGATTTCGCGGGTCGCGCCAGACCTCGACCCGTTTGACGGCGAAGAGATTGTGGATATGACCGGGCGTTGGGTGATGCCCGGGCAGATTGACACCCACGCACATGTCGCCGGACTCTCGCGCAACTGGGACCCGGCGCTGGGATACGCGATGCTGGCGCGCGCGGGCACTACGACGGTGCTTGACATGGCGGGGACGGGGCCCACGCTCATTGACGGCATCAAGCGCAAAGGCGCGGGGTTGAATGTCGCATGCCTGTACGCACTTATACCAGGGGTTACAATGCCGGTGGGCGAGCCGTCGTCCTCAGTGGCGAGGGACATCGTCTCCGGCGCGCTAAAACAGGGCTGTTTTGGCGTCAAAATTCTGGGCGGCTACTATCCGTTCAGCCCAAATACGACCGGCGATGTGGTGCGCGCGAGCAACGACCAACTCGCGTATGTTGCATTTCACATTGGCACTCGCGAATCAGGCAGTCACCTGGGCGGCATGCGTGAGATTCCCGAAATCGTGGGCAAGGGACGGCTGCATGTGGCGCATGTCAATTCGTACTGCCGCGGCGTCATTGAAGACGCGGACGCGGAGTGCGAGGAGACGCTGGACATACTGGAGAATATGCGCGGTCAGCTAAATACGGAGGCGTATCACGCGGTGCAAAACGGTACAAGCGGCAGCTGCGACGGCGAGGGATTCGTGATGGCGAATGTGTCGCGCAACTGCCTCGCGCAGCGCGGATACTCACCTACGCGTGAAGGCATGAATCAGGCGATCGCGGACGGATACGCCTCTGTCATCGCGCAGCGCGGCGGGCATGTGGTATATCTGAAATCTAAAGAAGCGCTGGCGATGTACGAGCGCGAGAACACGCATGTCGGCGTGAGCTTCCCTGTCAATCTGCCGTCTAGCGCGTTCAAGCTGACCACGGCGAAGAATGACTCCGGCGAGTTCATCGTGGACGCGGTTGCAACGGACGGCGGCTGCCACCCGCGCAATGTGGCGATACAGACCAGCATGGCGCTCGTAAAGTTCGGGGCGTTATCGCCGCTTGAAATGGCGACCAAACTATCGCTCACACCCGCGCTGATGCTTGGCTTGCCAAACAAGGGGCACTTCAGCGAAGGCGCGGATGCGGATGTCACCGTAATTGACCCGCAGACGAACGAGCCGACGATGAGCTTCGTCGCGGGCAAGCCGATAATGGTGGACGGCCAAGTCGTCGGCACCGGCGGGAACCTGCTAGTAACGCGAGCCGGCCAGCGCTCCGCCAAAGCAAGCGGCTTGCCTTACCAAATCGTCGATATAGCTGGGACGAAGTTGTACGCGGGCTAAAACTGCCGGTTAGAACGGCCTATACCGATTTGCTATCGGCATGCGGCGGTCGCGGCCGAAGTTGCGCGGTGTGATTTTGATGCCGGGCGGCGCTTGACGGCGCTTGTATTCGTTGCGGTCAACGAGCGTTACGATTTGCTTCACGATGTCAGCGTCGTAGCCCATCGCTACAATGTCGTCGAAGGCGTAATCGTCTTCCACATACGCCTTGAGTATCGGATCTAGCACGCTGTACGGCGGCAGCGAGTCTTCGTCCTTCTGGTCGGGGCGCAGTTCGGCGCTTGGCGGCTTGTCTATGACGCTTTGCGGGATGACGGGCGCGTCTCCCACGGTGTTTCGGTAGCGGCAAAGCGCATACACGAGTTGCTTTGGCACATCTTTGATTACGGCGTAGCCGCCCGCCATGTCGCCGTAGATGGTCGCGTAGCCGGTCGCCATCTCAGATTTATTGCCGGTGGTCAGCACCAGCCAGTTGAACTTGTTTGACGCCGCCATAATCAGGTTGCCGCGAATGCGCGACTGCATGTTTTCCTCCGCAACGCCGATCTCAGTGCCTGCGAACTTCGGCGCGAGCGTGTCCAGATATGCGCTGAACGCGTCCTCTATCGGCAGCGTCCATAATTCGACGCCGAGATTGTCGCACAGCGCCATTGCGTCCATAACGCTGCCCTCTGACGAATACCGAGACGGCATTGCGATGCCGACGACATTCTCGCTGCCGAGCGCGTCTGCGGCGATCGCTGCGACCAGCGTGGAATCTATGCCGCCGGAAAGGGCGACGAGCACCTTGCCGAAGCCGCACTTGCGCACATAGTCGCGCGTGCCGGTCGTCAGCGCGGCATAGACTTCCGCAACATCGTCGTATGTCTTCCTATCGGCAGGCAGGCACTTGTTCGCCGTGGGCAGTGTAGGCTTGCCTTCCCCATCCGCGTAGTCCGACACCGCGACTTTGACAGGTGTGCCGATGTGCGCAAGGTCTGCGCCGCGTTCCTTGCGGGTGCGCGGGTCTCTCAGGCGCGAACGGAATACTGCTTCCACATCGAGGTCCGCGACTAGCAAACGCTCCTCGAACTGTGCCGCCTCTGCGATAATGTTGCCGTCCGGCGCGAAGATGAGGCTTCCACCATCGAAGACAAGCTCGTCCTGCCCGCCGACAAGATTCACATATGCCACGAACAGCCCATTGTCAGCGGCGCGCGTGGCGAGCATCTTCTCGCGGAAGGCGCGCTTGCCTGCATGGAAAGGAGAGCCGTTGATGTTCACGATTATTTCCGCGCCGGCTGCGCGTTGCACGACGGCCGGTCCTGTCGCATACCAGATGTCTTCGCAGATGTTGACGCCGACGGGCGTGCCGTTGAGCGTGTAAACGGGACATTCGCTGCCCGCGGCGAAGTAGCGGTCTTCGTCGAACACGCCGTAGTTCGGCAGGTACATCTTGCGGTATGTGCCGACAATCCGCCCGTCGTGGATGAAAGCGGCGGCGTTGTAGATGTCCAAATCGGAGTCGATGTAGCCCACGATGGCGGCGATGCCACGACACTCGGCGGCAATCGCGGCGAGGCGGTCATGGTTTTCGCGGATGAACTGCGGCTTGAGCAGCAGGTCTTCAGGCGGATAGCCGGGCAGCGCAAGCTCGGGGAACGCAACAAGATCCGCTCCGAGGTCGCGGGCTTCGTGGATGCCCTCGACTATGCGTTCGGTGTTGCCGTCGAAGTCTCCGACGGTGGCGTTCATCTGTGCCAGTGCCAGTCTGAATGTGCGCATTGCGATTGCCCGACGGTGTGGTGAAGGGCGTCGTTAAAGGGATTGAACGAAGCGGTCGAGCCGGCGGAGCGCCTCTTCGATGTTTTCCACCGAGTTGGCGAACGAGAAACGCACGAAGCCGTTGCCGTATTGCCCGAACGACTCGCCTGCCAGACACGCGACGCCCGCTTCTTGCAGCGCGCGGTCGGCGAAGTCTCTGCTGCTCAGCCCGGTGCCTTCGATATTGGGGAAGGCGTAGAATGCGCCCTTTGGCGTGGCGCAGCGAATGCCATCTATCGCGTTCAGCCCGTCAACGATGATGTGCCGCCGCCGCGCGAACTCTTCGACCATGCTGTTCGGCGCGTCCTGTGGACCGACAATCGCTTCGAGCGCGGCATATTGCGTAAAGCTCGCCGTGCAAGAAACGCTGTTCGTAACCAGTCGAGAAATCGGCTCGACCAGTTCCGTCGGCATCACGCCGTAGCCCGCGCGCCAGCCAGTCATCGCGTATGTCTTGGAAAAGCCATCGAGAATAATCGTGCGGTCGCGCATATCGGGGAATGCTGAGATGCTGTGGTGCGTGCCTTCAAATAGGAAGCGAATGTATATTTCGTCTGACAGCACGATAATGTCGTGCTCTTTCGCCAGATTAGCCAGCGCCTCGAGCTGCTTTCGCTCGATCACACTGCCGCAAGGATTGTTCGGCGAGTTGACAATCATCAGCTTCGTTTTGTCCGTAATTTGCCCGGCGACCTCGTCCATATCGATGTTGAAGTCCAGCGATTCGTGCAGGCGCATCGGCACCGGTACGCCGCCGGCGAAGCTAATCATAGATTCGTAGATCGGGAAGCCCGGGTTGGGGTACAGGACTTCGTCGCCGTAGTCCACGAGGGCGAGCATTATGAAGAACATAATCGGCTTGCCGCCGGGCGTGATGACCACATTGTCGCCGGTTACGGAGATGCCGCGCGTGTCGGCTATTTCCTGCGCGATAGATGCGCGAACATCAGGGAATCCGGGCGATGGACCGTAGTGCGTTTCGCCGCGCCGGAGTGCAGTAACGCCCGCTTCGACGATGTTCTCCGGCGTGTCGAAGTCCGGCTCGCCGATTTCCAGATGTATAACATCCATTCCTTCGGCTTCCAGACGACGCGCCTTCGCCAAGACCTCGAAGGCGGTTTCGGTTCCCAGTCGGCTCATTCGCTCGGCAAGCTTCATTTGCGTTCCCCCAGCCCGGCGCATTCAGATGCTACAATCGACAACGCTCTGACATATTATAGACAGGTTATATCGTATATGAAACTGTTAAACGGTGCGGTGAATGAACTCGCATCGGCTTTTGCCGTCTCCGTCAAGGGCTAAAGTTGGGAAGGGTGTTATGTCGTGTGATAACATTGAACTACTTTACAGCCCAGACCCGATGATCAAAAAGGGAGGGACGAATGAAGGTTTACATAGGCGCGCCAAGGGGATTTTGCGCCGGTGTTGTCCGAGCGATTGACATCGTGGAGATTGCGCTTGAGCGGTACGGCGCGCCCATATATGTAAAGCACCAGATTGTGCACAACCAGTATGTCGTCGGTGCGCTTGAGGCGAAGGGCGCGGTTACGGTGGAAGATGTTGACGACATACCTGAAGGCGCCCGCGTGGTGTTCTCTGCGCACGGCTCGCCGCCTGAAGACTTTGCCAAAGCAAAGGCGCGCAGTCTGCGAGTGGTCGATGCGACATGCCCGCTTGTCACGAAGGTGCACAACGAGGCGATTCGATACGACAATGAAGACCGGCGCATCATCCTCGTCGGGCATCGCGGGCATCAGGAAGTCAAGGGCACGATGGGGCAGACGGACATGCACCTCATCGACGACCGCGAAGAGCTTGACCTGCCGGACTGGGACGACACCACGCCCATCGCCGTGCTAACGCAGACTACACTATCAGTGGACGACACGCAGCGTTCCATCGACAATATCCAAAGCAAGTTTCCGGATACTATTGTCCGCAACGACCTGTGCTATGCGACGACGAACCGCCAGTCGGCGGTCAAGGATATGACTGCACAGGTTGACTTGGTGCTTGTCATTGGCGCGGACAATAGCTCGAACTGCAATCGCCTGCGCGAAGTCGCGGAATCTGCCGGCGTGCCCGCATATCTTATAGACGACGCAGGCGGTCTGCGCGACGAATGGCTCGAAGGCGTGGAACATGTCGGAATAACATCAGGTGCATCGACTCCGGAATACTTGGTGCAGAACATCATCAATCGTCTGCAGCCTGAAGAAATAATCGAAGTGGGCATGGGCATGGAAGATATATCCTTTGTGCTGCCCCCGGAAATGCGCGATTAGTCTGCGCGCGCCGGATTGGCAAGTTGGCGTGCGAGCCATGCGCGAATCAACAAGGCAATTGTGGTCAAAGCAATAGCAGCTAATCCATGTGCGATACGCCCATACATAATAAGTTAAAACGACAGAGGTAATAGGTTGGAGATACGAATAGGTAGCTTGCTCAGGGGAGCGCAGGAAGCGCGCGGTACGGTGGTGATAGTTGATGTGTTTCGCGCGTTTACCACGGCGGCGGTCGCTTTCAGGAACGGCGCGGAGAAAATTGTGCTGGTTGCGGAAGTGGACGAGGCGCTGCAGCTGCGAGAGAACGGCGTTGGCGAGATGTGCATCGGCGAGGTGAATGGCATCCGCCCGGATGGGTTCGATATGGGCAACTCGCCCTACGAAATGCTAGACTCCAATGTGGGTGGCAAGACGCTAATACAGTCCACGCGCGCCGGAACGGTCGGCATGAGCGCAGCAGCGAACGCCTCGCAGATATATGCCGGCTCACTGGTCATCGCCAAGGCGACCGCGAATGCCATACTACGAGACGACCCCGACCTCGTAACCATCGTGGCGATGGGTTGGGAAGCACGTATCAGTGCGGACGAAGACGAGCAGTGCGCGTTCTATATGCGCAATCTATTGCAGGGACGGCAGCCTGACCGCGACGCCGTTCGCGCGCTGGTGCTCGCCGGTGAAGAATCGCAGAAGTTCGACGACCCGTCGCAGCCGCAGTATCACCCGGAAGACCGCGACATCGCGCTGCAAATCGACAGCGTGGACTTTGCTATCAAAGTGGAACGAGAGGATGGGCTGCTAGTTGCGCGACGGTGGGACTTGGACTGAACGATTTAGGCTGAACGACAAAAGCAAGATTGCCTTTAGACTTGCTATGCTCCATCCTAACCTTTCCCCTTTTGGGAGTAGGAATTTTGGGGAACTGAACTGAAAGGAATAGGGAAATTGGAATATCGTTATCTGGGCAAGTCGGGTTTGAAGGTCTCGGCTATTGGTTTGGGCACGAACAACTTCGGTCGCAGACTAGACGCGGACGCTACGGCGCTCGTCATTAACCACGCCTTGGATATGGGCGTTACTATGATCGACACATCCAATAGCTACGGCGATGGTTACTCCGAGGACTACATCGGACGCGCGCTGAAGGGCAAGCGCGACAAGGCAGTCATCGCTACTAAAGTGTCGAGCACAGTGGGCGACGGCCCCAATGACGGCGGCAACTCTCGGCAGCACATCATGGCGGCGGTGGAAGACAGCCTGTGTCGCCTGCAGACCGACTACATCGACCTGTACCAGATACACTGGCACGACCCCAATGTGCCAATCGAAGAGACACTGCGCGCGCTGGACGACCTCGTGCGGCAGGGCAAGGTTCGCTATATCGGCTGCTCCAACTTCACGGCTTGGCAAGTTTGCGAGGCGGCGTGGACATCGCGGTCTCTGGGCGTCGCATCGTTCGCGAGCGTGCAGCCGCGCTACAGCCTGATGGACAGGGAAATCGAGACCGAGCTTGTGCCGTTCTGCGATGCGTACGGCGTGGGAATACTGCCGTACTATCCGCTGGCGAACGGCTTCCTGACGGGCAAGTACCGTCGTGGAGAAGCAGTGCCGACGGGAACGCGCCTAGCGGAGAACGACCGCGGCATGTTCACCGACGCCAACTTCGACCTGCTGGACAAGCTAGAGGCGTTCTGCGAGGCGCGCGGGCATACGGTGCTGGAGCTGGCGTTCGCCTGGCTGCTCGCCAACGACGCCGTAAGCTCCGTAATCGCCGGCGCGACCCGCGTAGAGCAAATCATCGCCAACGCAAGAGCGGCGTCGTGGCAGCTTACCGCCGACGAAGTGGCAGAGGTGAACGCGATAGTCGAAGCGGCGTAAGGTAAGGGTGTCTAAATCCGATTTCTGCAGGCGCCTTAACGTGAGTCCCTTCCCAATCTGCGAGAAGGTCAGGATGGGACGATAGAAACTCAGCTACTCAAGACTATTCGTAATCTTCCCTATATCCGAACGCCCTTGCGCACGATGACCGGCGAACCGTCCGCAAGCAGAGCAGAGTCCGGTGTATTACCGATGTGGTCCGCGAACTCGCCGCCGTACAGCCGCTCGACATCGCAGTGCAGCGTGGCGTTGTCGATGCGCCGGATGTGCCAGCGTGGGTGCTCGACTTCGTACTCAAGCGTGCCGCCGTCTCGCTGCGCGGCGTATCCCCAGTAATGCTCCGCGATGAACTCTTCCTCGCTGCCGTCGCGGATTAGGTGCGGCGCGTCCGCCGCTTGAACGCGAAGGCTGTGGGTGAAATCCGTCTGCCGCCATTCGTATGAAACCGCCAAGCCCGCGCCTTGCCGCTCTACGCTGTGGCTTGTGGGCAAGGTCGTGTAGTTCTCGTTGTACAGCGCACGCGCGACGAAAGTAACGGCGCGCTTGGGCACGATTTCCTTGATGAAGACCACGCCGCGTCGCACTTCACCCGCGACCTCACGGCGCACATAGAAGCGCAGGTTGATTTCCTCGAAGTCGCGATGAAACGGCACTGGCACGCCGTACAGTCGTGTATCGCGAAACAACAGCCCGACGACGCTGATGTAGTGCTTGCCGCGCCAAGTATCGAGCACCGTGCCGGCGGGCAAGTACGGCTCAAGCGCTTCTGGCACGATTTCGTAGTTCAGCATCGCCAGATGCCGCCATTCGGTCGTTAGAAAGACGGGCGTTCGCGAACCCGAACCGCGTGCCATGTCGCGTCTGTGCTTTAGCAGGATGTACATGTCTTGGGCATCCTCATAATTGTGGATTGGCCGCTATCTCGCGCAAGCATTCTGTTCCTCATGCAATGATAGCATTCTTGGCATGTCCCTTTCCCTTTAGCGGCGGCATTAACGGCTGAATGCTAGGAATGGGGTAATAGGAATGTCGCATATAACCCGCATCGGAATCGCTGGAAATTCGTTGACACCGATTAGAATCTCTTGTAACATTGACTGCGATTAAGTCCTTTGGTGGTTCTAGCTAGATGGCCCCACCCGTTCCCATCCCGAACACGGAAGTGAAACGTCTCAGCGCCGACGATACTGCACCCGCAAGGATGTGGGAAAATAGGTCACTGCCAGAGGGCTTACCTTCTTTACCGACGAAATGGCGGGTTTTGCAGACCCCCAGTGAGTCTATCTCGAACAACTAATCCGTAGAGATTCCACGCGAATTGCGGTATTGTATAATGTATCGGCAATGGAATGGGAATAAGAATAAACAAGAAAGGAAATTGTATGACCATTCGCAATAGTCTATTGGTAATGCTGATAGTCGCTGGCGTTCTGGCGCTTGTCGCGTGCCAGCAGCAAGCAGATAGCAGCGCCGAACTCGCGGACGCACAAGCCGCGTTAGTGGCAGCAGAGACTAGGATTACAGGACTTGAGCAAGAGCTCGCCGACGCGCAAGCATCCGGCGGCGACGCAATGATGATGATGGAATCCGGCGACAGGCTCGCCGCAGTCAAAGAGCGCGGCAGAGTCATCTGCGCCAGCCGCAACGACGTCCCCGGCTACGGATCCTTGGACAACAACAACAACAATGTCGGCTTTGACATTGACCTGTGCCGCGCCCTTGCGGCAGCGGTGCTGGGCGACCCGAACGCCATTGAGATTCGGCTAATCAGCGCGGCAGAGCGCGGTCCCACGATTCAGTCCGGCGAAGTCGATATGCTGGTTCGCACGGTTACCTGGACTACTAGCCGCGACGCGCAGTGGGGCAACTATGCGCAGACGATGTTTTACGACGGGCAGGGCTTCCTGGTCAACAAGGGGCTCGGAGTATCCAGCGCGCTCGAACTTAAGGACGCTACCGTGTGCGTGACGCAGGGCACGACGACCGAGTTGAACCTGCAAGACTTCTCCAACCAGAACAATCTGAACATCACCCCGCTTACGTTTGAAGACACGGACGCCGTAGTCGCCGCTTATCAAAGCGAGCAGTGCGACGCCTTCACTAACGACCGCTCTCAGCTTGCGGCTATCAGTTCCGCTTTCGCCAACAAGGACGACCATGTAATCCTGCCGGAGACTATATCTGAAGAGCCTCTGGGCCCGGTAGTGCCGCATGGCGACGACCAGTGGTTTGACGTTGTGAAGACCGTAATGGCGATTCTTATCTACGGCGAGGCATACGGTCTGACTTCAGGCGACATGAATCCTGGCGACAACACTGCCGCCAAGCGTCTGCTAGGAGACGAAGGTAGTTTCGGACAGGAAAGTTTGGGACTAAGCCAGACAGTAGCGCGTGATGTACTTGGCGCTGTGGGCAACTACGGTGAGATTTATGACCGTAACCTAGGTCCGGACGGCATCAACCTGCCGCGCGAGGGCGGCCGCAACGCTCTATGGGCTGACGCTCCATGCGCTGACTGCCCGAAGGGTGGACAGATATACGCCGCGCCCCCGCGCTAACCCCGCGCTGGCGATACGCGCAAATATCGGCTACGGCTGATTAAGTGAAAATAAGAGCGGCTGGTGACCAACCAGCCGCTCTTTCTTTGTGTGCGTGAAATTAACGTCGATGCACAGGATAGGCAGAATTGGATGGCAAGGAATCGGACTGCCATTTCGAACGCAGCGCAGCGGGGTGAGAAATCTTGCATTCGCCCTATAACGAAATGCCAATTACCCCGTGTGGGATTATAAAAATCGTTGAAACATGTGGTAGGATTACGGCGCAAGCAATATAGGCGCGGAGAATCTGCTTAGATGATGCGAAATCTGACATATCAAGGAATCCCCGTATGGAGACACGCCCAAGTGATTCAGTGGGCGTCTCAGATAGTGTCGGGCATTCTGGTTGTAGTGTTGGTGTCGTGGTTCTTTATCAACATCGGCAACGCGATAGACGATAGGGAAATCCCATACGGCTTCAGCTTCCTTGACCGCGCATACCAGACACCCATCGGGCAGCACTTCCTTTCGTACGAGTCGTCCGACACATTCTTGTATGCCTTCTTCGTTGCGTTCACCAACACTGTGTTTGTGTCGATAGTCGGCGTGATACTTGCCACTGCGCTGGGCATTGTCGTGGGCGTGATGCGGCTGTCCAGCAACTGGCTTGTCGCCAAGATTGCCACGGCGTACGTAGAATTCTTCCGCAATGTGCCGTTGCTGGTTCAGCTATTCTTTTGGTTCTACATCATGCTCGCCTTGCCTCCCGTGCGCGAAGGCTATGTGGTGCTCGGCAACCTGTACATCAACAACGCGGGAGTCTCCACGCCGTTCCCCGTGCCGGTAAGAGGCGATGCGACGCTGATATGGCTGGCACTGTTCGCTGCCTCTATCTTCGCTGGCTTCGTGGTGCATCGCTTCAGAACGCGCCATGAAGAGCTAACGGGCGCGTCGTCGTATCCGGTCGTATTCGGCTTTGTTACTGCGATACTCGGCGCCGCAGTTGGCTGGGTTGTCGTGATGGCGGCGATGGGCGCGATGCCGTTCGTAATCTCCGTCCCCGAACCGCAAGGTGCATTCGGACGCATCGCAGGCGGATTCACGGCATCGGCCGGGCTGCTTGCGCTGTTGATCGGTCTGGTCATATACACATCGTCGTTCATCGCGGAGATTGTGCGCGCGGGCATTCAGTCCGTCAACAGAGGGCAGACCGAAGCGGCGCGCGCTCTGGGCTTGTCGCCGATGGTGACACTGCGCAATGTAACATTCCCGCAGGCGCTCCGCGTCATCATCCCGCCGCTCATCAGCCAATACCTGAACCTGACGAAGAACAGCAGCCTCGCCGGCGCAATAGGATATTCAGACTTGACGAATGTGGCAAAAACGATGACACAGACGGCACCAGCAGTTTCCATATTCATCCTGATAATGCTCGCGTACCTATTTTTGAGCCTTTCGTATTCGCTAATCGGCAACCTGTATAACCGATACACTAGGTTCGCCTGAGGGTAGTCGATGGTAGTTAGCAGCGCGCCTCCTCCGGACCAACTCCCACCTCCTCGATACGATGGAGGCGCATCCGCTTGGATTCGCGAGAATCTATTCTCGTCGTTCTCTAGCGGCGTCCTCACAGTCGTCTCGGGCATACTGATACTCATCGCCGCATGGTTCTCCCTCAGCTGGGCGCTGCTTGGCGGCGCGGACTGGACTGTGATAGCGACCGTAGGCGGCGGTTTCTTCATCGGACAATACAACACCGAACTCGCATGCCCGGGGCAGAACTGCTTCTGGCGACCACAGGCCGGGCTGATACTCGTGACCGTGCTGCTAGGCATGGCATGGGGATTGTCCGGCGCGGTAGGCAAGAAGATTGCGCTGTCGGTCGCGATAGTGTCGGCGGCGCTCGCATTCCTGCCGTATAGCTTCGAGCGTATGGGTATGGACGTGCGGATCTTGCTGCTCGCCAACCTGCCCGCGGTGTTCGTCGGTTGGGCGCTGGTGCGGTACACATCTCTGATCACCGTGCAACGCGTCGTGATATTCGGCGTCATCGTATTCCTGCTGATTCTCGTCCTGCTGCGCGGCATCCCCGGAGTACCCGGTTTGCAGCCCGTGTCCGTGGTGAACTGGGGCGGCCTCATGCTCAACCTGCTGCTTGCGGTCGCGGGTATCGTGCTAAGCCTGCCGATCGGCATCGCACTTGCGCTAGGGCGGCGCAGTAACCTTCCCATCGTGAAGCTGCTCTGCGTTGTGTTCATCGAGATATTCCGCGGCGTGCCGCTGATAACGCTGCTGTTCATGTCGCAGGTGCTTGTGCCGCTTGCGTTTCCTGAGGACTTTCCGCAGAATTCGGTGTTCCGCGCGGCGATAATCATCACGCTGTTCAGCTCGGCGTACATGGCGGAGAACATACGCGGCGGCTTGCAGGCGCTGTCTCGCGGTCAGGTAGAAGCGGCGCGCGCTCTGGGTCTCGCCGGCTGGCAGACGACGCTGCTCATCGAATTGCCGCAAGCAGTGCGAAATGTGATACCCGCAATCGTCGGACAGTTCATCGCGCTGTTCAAGGACACCAGCCTCGTCTATATCATCGGCATGCTCGATGTAGTAGAAATCGGCAGGGCGTTCATTCAGGGCAACCCTGAATACTTGGGCAACGCGCGTGAGCTGTTCATCTTCCTGTCGATAGTATTCTGGATTTTCACCTACAGCATGTCGTATGTGAGCGGGCGAATAGAAGATCGCCTAGGCGTGGGCAGGCGATAATTATCAGTGATGGCATGTCAGTGATGATGGTTGTCCGCGGCGGCTTGCAATTTCACGACACTTGCTAAGCGATTTTGGCGAACAATCATCGAAAACAGTCTGTGGAGTGTCGGCAGCAACGGAGGTATTCCATGGCAACGAATGGCGCAACTAACGGCAGTATGGCAGACGGCGGTTCGGACGAAGTTGAAGACATAATCGTCTGCCGCAATGTGAACAAGTGGTTCGGTAACTTTCAGGCGCTGAAGGAAGTGACCACGACTGTCAAGCGCGGCGAGAAGGTCGTGGTGGTGGGCCCGTCCGGGTCTGGCAAATCGACATTTATTCGCACAATCAACCGGCTCGAAGAACATCAGAGCGGCGACATCATCGTTGACGGCATTGAGCTGTCGAAGGATGTGCGTAACATCGATGCCATTCGCAGCGAAGTTGGCATGGTGTTCCAGCAGTTCAACCTGTTCCCGCATCTGACCGTCATGGACAACATTACCTTGGCTCCGATGAAGGTTCGCCACCGGTCGCGCGACGAAGCGGAAGAAGTCGGGATGGAGCTGCTGACGCGAGTCGGCATACCGGATCAGGCACGTAAATTCCCGAGCGAGCTGTCCGGTGGTCAGCAGCAGCGCGTTGCCATTGCCCGCGCGCTGGCGATGCAGCCGAAGGTAATGCTTTTTGACGAGCCGACATCCGCGCTCGACCCGGAGATGATTAACGAAGTGCTGGATGCGATGCGCGAACTGGCGTACTCTGGCATGACGATGATTATCGTCACACACGAGATCGGCTTCGCGCGGGAAGTCGCGGACAGAATCATCATGATGGACGAAGGGCGCATCGTGGAAGAAAACACCGCGAACGACTTCTTCGACAACCCCAAGAGCGAGCGAACCAGGCTATTCCTGTCTCAGATACTCTAGGAAATGCTGATTTGCGTCCGATTTGCCTGGCTTTGCACAGGCAGATGCGCCGATTTCGCGCCCAAAGCCCGCCTTTACACATCTGCGCCATAAGAATATAATGGTCAGATAGTTAAACTCTACGAAAGGCCCATAGTTCAGTGACATCAGAATCTTCGTCAGACGACTCCGCCATCATGCAAAATCCCGCCGAGGAACAGGAAGCGGTGGCTTCACAGGCAGAGCCTGCTGAGGCACCAGTCGCAGAGGCTACCGCAGCCGCGCCCCAAGCCCCGGAAGAGACACCACCACCACCAGTAACCGAAGCGGAGGTTTCGGCGCTCGCGTACGCGGACGTCGATGACGACGACGCTTTCGACTTCGAGGAGGATGAGGAATCAGATGTCCAGGACATGGGGCAGTTATTAGACTCCATGGAGCCTATCAAGCCCCTTCGCCGCGGTGAAGTCGTCGATGGCGAGGTTATGGGCTTTTCCGAAGACGGCGGCATCCTCGTGAACATCGGGCACAAGTCCGAAGGCGTGGTGCAGCAGCGCGAAATGCGTAGCCTCAGCGAGGAAGAGTACAACAACCTAGGCATAGGCGACAAAATCATCACCTACGTGCTGCGACCGGAGTCTGCGGACAACGCCGCCATTCTGTCTATAGACCGCGCGCTGGGCGAGACAGGCTGGCGCGAGCTTGAGAAGTGCCTTGAAGACAACGAGACTGTCGAAGGCAGCATCCTTGGCTTCAACAAGGGCGGCGCAATCGTCGATGTTCGCAAGGTGCAGGGATTCGTCCCGATGTCGCAGCTGGTTAGTGTACCGCGTGACATCTTCCGCGATAGGTCGGAGACCGAAGAAGACGCTGAAGCGGAAAATCGGCGCATGGAACGTCAGGCGGAAGAAACCGGCAAGACGCTTCAGTTGAAGATTTTGGAGATTAACCGCAGCCGCAACCGCGCAATCTTCTCCGAGCGCCAAGCCGTGCAGGAATGGCGAGACGCGCAGAAGGCGCGCCTTGTGGAAGAGTTGCAAGTCGGCGAGACGCGCAAGGGCGTCGTTACCGGCATCAGCAGCTTTGGCGCGTTCGTTGATCTGGGTGGCGCGGACGGTCTCGTGCACATATCCGAGATGTCCTGGGGGCCTGTCGCCAAGCCGGAGGATGTCGTGTCCATTGGCGACGAACTGGATGTGTTTGTCCTCAGAGTTGATATTGAAAACAAGAAAATCGCGCTCAGCCTGCGAAGGCTTGAGCCGGAACCTTGGGAGACGATTCACGAGCGCCTGCATGTGGACGACATCGTGGACGCGCAGATAACCAAGCTTACGAACTTTGGCGCATTTGCTCGCGTCGAGGGCAACATCGAAGGGCTGATTCACATTTCCGAGCTTTCCGACCGCGTTATCGGGCATCCGCGCGAGGTCGTGCAGGAAGGCGAAGACGTGAAGTTGAAGGTGCTGCGAATTGAGCCGGAACGGCGCAGGCTGGGCTTGAGCCTGAAGCAGACCATGGACAACCCGTTTTTGAACTATAATTAGAATATCGAGCTACACTGAACTCCTCTCGGGAGAGATGCAATGGCAAGCAGATTCGAGAAGTTTACGGAGAGGGCGCGCAGAGTCTTATCGCTGGCGCAGGAAGAGGCTCAGCGTTTCAATCACAACTACATCGGCACGGAGCATATTCTGCTCGGTCTTGTCCGCGAGACGGACGGTGTAGCGGCGCGAGTGCTCTCAAACCTCGATGTGGAGTTGCATAAGGTGCGCTCCGCCGTCGAGTTCATCATCGGGCGCGGCGAGCGCTCCACACCGGGCGAAATCGGTTTGACCCCGCGCGCGAAGAAGGTCATAGAGCTTGCCGTGGACGAAGCCCGGCGACTCAACCACCACTATATCGGCACGGAGCACTTGCTCATCGGGCTGATGCGCGAAGGAGAAGGTGTCGCAGCCGGCGTACTCGAAAGCCTTGGCATCAACTTGGACAAGATTCGCGGCGAAACCAGCCGACTACTGTCCCAGTCGTCGCAGAGCCCACAGGGCAGTGGCAGGCGCAGCCGGAACAAGAGCCAGACACCGATGCTCGACGAGCTGGGCGTTGACCTCACGAAGCAAGCCCGCGAAGGCAAGCTCGATCCGACGGTTGGCAGAAGCAACGAAATCCAGCGCGTAACGCAGATACTCAGCCGCCGCACAAAGAATAACCCCGTGCTAGTCGGCGAGCCTGGCGTGGGCAAGACTGCAATCGTCGAAGGGCTCGCGCACCTCATCGCTGAGAACAAGGTCCCGACGACCTTGCAAGGCAAGCGTCTCGTTACGCTCGACATGGGTTCGCTTGTGGCAGGTACGAAGTACCGCGGCGAATTTGAAGAGCGCCTCAAGAAGGTTGTCAAGGAAATCACCGAGTCCGGCAAGTGCATCCTGTTCATTGACGAAGTGCATACCATGGTTGGCGCAGGTGCGGCAGAAGGCGCAGTCGATGCCGCGAACATCCTCAAGCCATCGCTCGCACGGGGCGAACTGCAAACAATCGGCGCCACCACACCTGACGAATACCGCAAATACCTCGAGCGTGACAGCGCCCTAGAGCGCCGCTTCCAGCCTGTCCGCGTTGAAGAACCTTCCGTTGACGAATCCGTTGAAATCCTGAAGGGCATCAAGGGCGAGTACGAGAAGCATCACGACCTGCAGATTTCTTTCGACGCGCTGAAGGCGGCGGCAAGCATGGCGGCGCGCTTCATCTCCGATAGAGCGCTGCCCGATAAGGCGATTGACCTCATCGACGAAGCGGCATCGCGAGTGCGCATCAATAATTCCGAGCAGCCGCTTTCCCTCACCGAAGTTTCCAATATGCTCGACCGCGTGCGCCGCGAAAAGGACGAGGCGATTTCCACGCGCCAGTACGAGCAGGCGGCAGAGCTCCGCGAGCGCGAGATGAGCCTGCAGCTAAAGATGGAATCGCTGCAATCCGATTGGGAGACCGAGCGCAGTAGCAACGCGCCCGTCGTTACCGAAGACGACATAGCCGAAGTGGTGAATATGTGGACGGGCATCCCGGTGGCGCGTCTGGCGTCAACGGAATCTGAGCGCCTGGTCAACATGGAAGACTCGCTGCGCAACCAAGTGTCCGGCCAGGACGAGGCGATCACCATCATCTCCAAAGCCGTGCGCCGCGCAAGGGCGGGCTTGAAGAACCCGAAGCGCCCGACCGGCGTGTTCCTGTTCCTCGGGCCGACCGGCGTTGGCAAGACATACCTGGTGCAAAAGCTCGCCGAGTTCATGTTCGGCAGCGAAGAATCGATGATCCGCATTGATATGTCCGAATTCATGGACAGGCACACGGTCGCGAGGCTCGTTGGCGCACCTCCGGGCTATGTCGGCTACGACGAGGGCGGGCAGCTCACCGAGGCGGTGCGGCGGCGCTCGTACAGCGTCATTCTACTCGACGAAATCGAGAAGGCGCATCCGGAAGTGTTCAACATCCTGCTCCAGATATTCGACGACGGACACCTGACCGACGCCAAGGGCCGGCGCGTCGATTTCCGCAACACGGTCATTGTAATGACCAGCAACATCGGCTCCGATCTCATCCGCCAAGACCGCTCAATGGGCTTCTTCGCGCGCGGCGAATCCGGCGGAACCGACGAGCAGGCGTACCTGCGTATGAAGAACAACGTGCTAGACGAAGTGAAGCGCTTCTTCCGCCCAGAGTTCCTGAACAGGATCGACGGGCAGGTGGTGTTCCACCCGCTAAGCCGCGAGCACATGCGCGAAATCGTCAAGCTGCAATTGCAGGATGTCAACGGCGAGCTCATCGAACAGGGCATCACTATGGAAGTGTCAGACGCCGCCCGCGACTGGCTCTCCGAGAACGGCTACGACCCGACATTCGGCGCCCGGCCGATGCGTCGCCTAATCCAAGACCATCTCGAAGATAAACTCTCAGACGCCATCATCGCCGGCGAACTCAGCCCCGGCGACACCGCTATCGTTGACATTAACGAAGACGAAGACGGCCTAGTTGTGCATGCCAAAGAGCCTGTGCCAGTGGCATAGCGCGAGTATCAACTAATCCCAAATAGATTGACCCGCCTGTGGTTTGCAGGCGGGTCTTTCTTGTTTTACCAAGTCTCGGACGCAGCCAGCAAAGAGAGAGAATTCTAAAGTCCCCAAGCGGCTTGCAGCGAAGATTTCATTTGCTTCGCGCTGCCCCGAATGACTTCGCGGGCAGTCGAGGCTGCCTACCGCAGTTCCCTCCAATCTTGAACAATGTTCAATTCCGTACCAATAGCACTTGACAAATGTTCTAAATCGCTATATTCTTCCTCACATATCGAACATTTGTAGCCATGCGCGGCAACATGCCTAACGCACAAAGACATGCAGGGCGCAAGACGAGGGGAGATTATCGATGCCCAAGACAAAGACCAGGACCGAGTTCGTGTGTACGGCTTGCGAGAATGTAACTGTCAAGTGGGAAGGGCAGTGTCGCAGTTGCAGTGCCTGGAACACCATCATTGAGCGCCGAGACGCTGGGCGATTCACTTGGCTGCGTAGCGACGCACAGGACGCGGTGCATCTGGCGGACGCATCGGTGGAAGATTTGCCGCGAATGAGCCTGTCATCTAGCGAGGTCAACCGTGTGCTGGGCGGAGGCATTGTGCCCGGTTCGCTGGTGCTGCTCGCCGGCGATCCCGGCATCGGCAAATCGACAATGCTGCTTCAGGTCGCGGAGGAAGTTGCACGGCGCTACTCATCGGTGTTCTACGTAACGGGCGAAGAGTCCGTGTCGCAGGTGAAGATGCGCGCCGACCGGCTAGGCATCGATGGGCAAAGCCTGTACATCTTGACGCAGACGAATGTTGAAGAAGTGCTTGCCAGACTGGACGAACGCCTGCCGGCGCTCGCCGTAATCGACTCGATCCAGACGATGTACGACCCCGCGCTGTCCTCGCATCCGGGCAATGTGTCGCAGATACGCGAGTGTGCCCGACGGCTGTTGGAATGGGGTAAAGCGAACAATGTGCCGATTATCCTGACTGGGCATGTAACCAAGGGCGGCGACATCGCCGGACCGCGCGTGCTAGAGCACATGGTTGACGCCGCGCTGTATATGGAGGGCGACGCCGTAAGTTCGTGGCGTCTGCTGCGCGCCGTGAAGAACCGCTTCGGCTCGACCAACGAAGTCGGCGTGCTAGAAATGACCGGCATGGGGCTGCGAGATGTTGAAGACCCATCCGAGAGTTTCTTGCTCGACAGACCAAAGGGCGCGATGGGTTCGGTCGTAGTGCCGATTCTGGAAGGCAACCGAGCGCTGCTTGTGGAAATACAAGCGCTCACCGCACCGTCCACGATTCCCACGCCGCGACGTGTCGCGACCGGATATGATTCGCACCGCCTGCTGCTGGTGTGCTCGGTTGCAATGCGCACCTGTGGCATACCGCTGTCCGACTACGACATAATAGTGAATGTAACCGGCGGGCTTAAGATAGCTGAGCCTGCGGCAGACTTGGGCGTCGCGTTGGCAATCGCGTCGAGCTTTAGAGGCGTGCCCATGCCGGGCGATGTGGCGTCCGTTGGCGAAGTCGGGCTGAGCGGCGAGATTCGCCGCGCGCCGCAGACCGAGCGGCGTGTGAAAGAGGCGGCGCGACTGGGATTCCGCAAGTGCCTCGTGCCCGGAAACACGGACGACAAAGCTTGCGGTGAAGAGGCCCTGTACTACCAGAGAGTTGACACTCTCGCACAAGCGATTAATATGTGCTTGCCGACAACACGGCACATCTCGGGCGCGGCAGCATAATTGCCGCTTGGGGAGGTACATATTGAGCAGCGCATATTTCCAGTGTATCGGAGGCGCGAGCGGTGACATGATTCTGGGCGCGCTGCTGGATGCGGGACTGTCGATAGATGACCTGCGCGGCGCACTGGCGAAACTTAACACTTCGGGCTACGCGCTCAAATCCCAGCGAGCGCAACGCGGCGGCTTGGAAGGCACGCATCTGGTAGTTGAACTAGAAGAACTCGGGCGCAAGTCGCACACTATCGGCGATTTCGTGAACATCGTGGAAACGTCAGGGCTATCCGACAGCGTTGTGAGGCAATCGCGTGATATATTCCTGCGGATTGGTGAAGCCGAAGCGCGTGTTCACGGCTCACAGCCGGGCGAGGCGCATCTGCATGAACTAGGCACGCTTGATACGTTGGTCGATGTGGTCGGCAGTGTCGCCGGCTTGGAAATGCTGGGCGTCGATAAGGTATATTGCTCCGCATTTCCTAGCGGCTCCGGTGTCGTCAGGTCTGCGCACGGCTTGCTGCCGGTTCCCGCGCCTGCGACTGCTGCGATATTCCAGATTGCGAATGCGCCTGTTGCCGCGCCGCCGAACAATGCGCACAACACCGGCGAAATGGTAACTCCAACAGGTGCGGCAATACTCACGACCATCGCTACATTCGAACATCCGCGATTGAATGTCAGTCGTATTGGGTATGGACTAGGCACACGCGACTCGCAGCAGTACCCGAACGCACTTGCGCTCTGGCTTGGAAGCGAACAGACTGCGAAATATAGCACCGGCGTTAAGATTATCGAAACTAACATCGACGACATGAGCGGCGAGATGCTGGGATATGTGCAAGAGCGGCTCTTTGAAATGGGCGCGCGCGATGTCTGGTTCACGCCGATTCAGATGAAGAAGAACCGCCCGGCGACGATGTTGAGCGTCATAGTGTCTGCCGACAAGGAGGCCGAGGCGGTCGAAGTGCTTATGCGGCAGACCTCGACGCTGGGCGTGCGAGTGCGACCGCTCGAACGCATTGAGGCGGAGCGCGAAGTCGTAAGCATTGACACTTCGCTCGGGAACGTCGCGGTGAAAATCAAGCGTTTGAATGGCGCCATCGTCAGTGTCGCTCCGGAGTATGAAGATGCGCGAGTCTGCGCGTTGCAACTTGACTTGCCTTTGCAAGAAGTGTTTAGCCGGATACAGCGCGAGGCGGAAAGCCAGTTGGGGATATGAGTGCGAACCTCTTGCATATATCCACGTGGAACACGGACAAATGCTGGCATTGTGGCGTTTCGGCGCTGCCATCAAGAGAGTATTGTTATGCCTGCAATCGCCCTGTGGCAAAACCTGACTTTTGTACAGTGTGTATGAGTATCCCTGCTGACGGCAGTAGCGGTATGTGCCGGTCGTGTAGGCGGACAGATACGAATAGAAGGCGACGGGTTTCACTTGCCAAGAAGCTGCAAGTCTTGGAGCGCGACAACTATCGCTGCGTTTATTGTGATGCAGATTTGCGGATAGTAGAAGCGAACATTGACCACATAATTTCCGTTGCTGACGGTGGAGGTAATTCCATTGAAAACCTTCAAGCGACTTGCTGGGAATGTAATCAATACAAGGGTGAAAGTAGCGACTGGCCAGACGAAAGTAGCGACTGGGTGGATCTCGCTGAGTATCAATTGCCAATGGACTTATGAAGAAGAGTGGTATCCGTTCAATCTTTCCTAACCTTACCCCAGAGCCGGAATGGACTAGCGCGATATTGTTGACCGCGTCGCGCATTGTTGGGTACAATGTAGTATGCATTTGGGTTAGCGCCTGGCGTCAGACCGCTAGCCTGATTTGTTGTCAGGGCTGAGAGCGCCTGTCGCGGTGCCCCAGTGGCGCAACCGGAAGCGCAGCCGACTTGTAATCGGCAGGTTAGTGGGTTCGAGTCCCCTCTGGGGCTTTTCTCTGTCCGATAGCGCATCGAAAGGTGCGACTGCGCCTGCTCAAGACGGCGTTTTTTGTTGGATTAGGCAATTGCCTGTGATAGACTAATTCCAGTTACCCGGCGACCACTCGGAGGGATGGGAGAGTGGCTAAATCCACCAGACTGTAAATCTGGCGCCCGACGGGCTACGCAGGTTCGAATCCTGCTCCCTCCACCACTCATTTCAATCAATTATCGGTATCCTAGATATTATAAATCAAATCTCGGGCCCACATAGCTCAGTCGGTAGAGCGCGTTCTTGGTAAGAACGAGGTCAGCAGTTCAAGTCTGCTTGTGGGCTCCACAATTGGAGGAAGATAGCGAGAATGGCTAAGCAAAGGTTTGAGAGGACGAAGCCGCATATCAATGTCGGCACGATCGGACACGTTGACCACGGTAAAACCACCCTTACGGCCGCTATAACCAGAGTGCTGAGCCAGGCCGGGCTTGCCGACTTCAGGGCTTTCGAGAGCATCGACAATGCTCCCGAAGAGCGTGAGCGCGGCGTTACGATCGCCATTCAGCATGTGGAGTACGAGACCGATAGTCGGCACTACGCCCACGTTGACTGCCCGGGCCACGCCGACTACATCAAGAACATGATCACCGGCGCGGCGCAGATGGACGGCGCTATCCTCGTCGTCAGCGCACCGGACGGCGCAATGCCGCAGACCCGCGAGCACATCCTGCTCGCCCGTCAGGTGGAAGTTCCCGCTATGGTCGTCGCACTCAACAAAGTTGATATGATGGACGACGAAGAGCTGCTGGAACTCGTGGAGCTGGAACTCGATGAGCTCCTCTCCGAGTACGGTTTCGAGAATGTACCCATCGTCCGCGTCAGTGCGCTTAACGCCTTGGAAGCCGAAGAGACCGACCGCGACTCCGAATGGGGCAAGGGTATCTGGGAGCTGATGGACGCCGTTGATGAGAACATCCCCATGCCCGAGCGCCCGAGCGACCAGCCGTTCCTGATGCCGATCGAGGACGTGTTCAGCATCAAGGGTCGTGGCACCGTTGTTACGGGTCGAGTCGAAAAAGGCATCGTCAAGGTCGGCGACCAGGTTGAGATCGTGGGCATCAAGGACACGACCACAACCACCGTTACGGGCGTCGAGATGTTCCACAAGCTGATGGACGAGGCAGAGCCCGGCGATGCGGTCGGCGTGCTGTTGCGCGGAGTTGACCGCGACGAGGTTGAGCGCGGGCAGGTGCTCGCAGCGCCCGGCAGCATTCAGCCGCACACCGACTACGAAGCGCAGGTGTATGTGCTGAGCAAGGAAGAAGGCGGACGGCACACCCCGTTCTTCAACGGCTACAAGCCGCAGTTCTTCATCCGAACCACCGACGTGACCGGCGAGATTAACTTGCCCGACGGCACAGAAATGGTTATGCCCGGAGACAACATCGAGATGAATGTCAAGCTTATCACCCCTGTCGCGGCAGACGAGCAGCTTCGCTTCGCAGTGCGCGAGGGCGGCCGCACCGTCGGCTCTGGTGTCATCACCAAAATCAACCAATAGCGCACGATCAATTTACGCAGGGCTGTGGTGCTCATCACAGCCCTGCGTTTTTGGCGTGAGAGAGGCGAAACAGATATGGCGCGTAGGGTGGGGAATCGCATCATCATCAATCTGAGCTGCGTCGATTGCCGTGAAAGGACATACCATTCCACTAAGAATCGGCGCAACGACCCGCAGCGTATCGAGCTGAAAAAGTTCTGCCCACACCCACGGTGCAGGACTCACAAGTTGCACAGAGAGGTCAGGTAGGCAACGATGGCTACCAATCCAAGCACGCCACGAAGGCTTGGGAATCGCTCGGCTCGCAGGACGTTCGGGCTGTCCGGCATCACCGAAATCGTCTCGGAGCTCCGCCGTGTAACATGGCCCTCCTACGAAGAGACATTCCGGCTGTCCGTGATGGTCATTGCGGTCTCAATCGCTGTCGGTGCATTTCTCGGCGCGGTTGACTTGGGCTTTTCCAGTCTGTTCGACATAATTCTGGGGTCCTAGATAGTATGAACATGACCGAAGGAACCGAACAGCCTCGCTGGTACGTGTTGCACGCGTATTCCGGGCACGAGGGCCGCGTAAAGCAGAACCTCGAACAGCGTGTGTCTAACTTTGACATGGGGCACAAGATTCTAGAAGTGTTCGTCCCGCAGGAAGAAGAGATCGAGATTCAAGGCGGCCAACGCAAGACGATTCCGCAGCGTGTCTTCCCCGGATACATCTTCGTACATATGCGAATGGATGACGAAAGTTGGCATATAGTCCGTGACACTCCCGGCGTTACCGGCTTCGTATCTGCGGAAGATGACAGCGAGGCGCGGCAGCGGCCCGTACCGCTGGACTCGCACGAAGAGCAGACCATTCTCGGCTTTAAGGACACCGATCAGCCGCGTGTCCGCGTTGGCTTCACGAAGGGACAGGCGGTGCGAATCACTGACGGCCCATTCCTGGACTTTATGGGCGTGGTCGATGATGTGCACGCAGACAGAACCAAGTTGAAGGTGCTAGTCTCGTTCTTCGGGCGCGAAACGCCTGTGGAGTTGGACTTCCTTCAGGTTGAACGCGCCTAACTTCTATTGGCATGGCGGCTATGGGGAAAAGGACAAATTAGTTGGCTAAGAAAGTAATGACGGTCATCAAGCTCCAGATAGAGGCGGGCAAAGCCACGCCTGCGCCGCCTGTTGGACCTGCGCTCGGTCAGCACGGCGTCAATATCATGGGCTTCGTGAAGGACTACAATGAGCGCACTTCGTCGCAAGCCGGCAACATCGTTCCTGTGGAGATTACGGTCTTCGAGGATCGCTCATTCACATTCATAACGAAGAGCCCGCCAGCTTCCGATCTGCTGCGGAAAGCCGCTAACATCGAGAAGGGCAGCGGCAATCCGCTCGCTGAAAAGGTCGCGCGCATTCCTAGAGACAGGATTCGGGAGATCGCCGAAGTGAAGATGGACGACCTAAACGCCGCCGACATCGAGGGCGCGATGCGCATCATCGAAGGCACGGCGCGAAGTATGGGAATCGAAGTACGAAATTAGCCCGGCGGGGTGTATAGCCCAGCACGACTAATGCGATTGCTGACATTCATTCAGACGACTCCCAGATAGGACACACTGCTATGCCTAAACGCGGAAAGCGGCACTCTAGCGCCGCAGCCACAATCGAAAAGGATTTCGAGTACCTGCCGGAAGAAGCAGTCGCGCTCGCCAAGAAGGGCGCTACAGCCAAGTTCGACGAGACGGTTGAATTGCACCTACGCACCGGCGCAGACCCGCGCCACGCTGACCAGATGGTTCGCGGCGTTGCGCTGCTGCCGCACGGCGTTGGCAAGGTCGTGCGTGTTACCGTATTTACGCAAGGCGAAGCGGTCGCCATCGCGGAAGAAGCAGGCGCCGATTTTGTCGGTTCGGACGAGATAATCAAGTGGGTCGAAGATGGCTGGGTGGACTTCGATGTGTCCATCGCCACGCCAGATATGATGGGCAGGATTGGCAGGCTGGGCCGCTACCTAGGGCGGCGAGGGCTGATGCCGAACCCGCGCACCGGCACCGTCATCGCGCCGGAAGAGCTGCCGCGAGCAATCCGCGAAGCCAAGCTTGGCAGGGTTGAGTATCGCGTTGATCGCACCTCGCTGATTCATGTGCCGATAGGCAAGGCGAGTTTCGAGGTTGATCAGCTGATGGAAAACCTGACTTCCTTGATGGACAACATCGTCAGAGCGCGTCCCAGTGGCGTGAAGGGTCAGTACATCAAGACCGCTTACCTGACGACGACTATGGGCCCCAGCGTCAAGATGGATGTTGCCACAACGACCGCTCTTAGAGTAGAATAACAGCGTAGATGCTGCAGATTGCGGGTCTCCACCGGAGATAATACACCAGCCCGCCGAGGCATTCTTGACAGCCGTAGTTGCGTCTGTCATGTCTGATTCGCAAGGAATCTTTGCCCTGAGTCTGCCGTGTCTCAGGGCATTCTTGTTGCCGCTTTTCACGGCAGCGCTAGTGCAACTTAACGCAATTTGAAGATTGAGGAAACAATGCCGACTGAAAAGAAGATACAAGCCGTTGCGGACATGACCGAGTGGCTGAACGAAGCGACGATTGTTATATCGGCCGATTACTCCGGACTGCCGGTAACCGATATGACCGCGCTCAGGCGTGCACTGCGCGAGCAGGAAGTCAGCCTCAAGGTTGTGAAGAACAATCTGGCGTACATCGCCGCGGAGAACGCCGGCAAACCCGAATTGAAGGAAATCATCCAGGGTCCCAGTGCCATCGCGTTGGGCTATGGTGAGCCGACCGACCCGGCGAAGGCGCTGTCGCAGTTCATCCGCGAGACTCGCTTGCCGATTGAGATTCGCGGCGCGGTGCTGGACGGCAGAGTGCTGGACTCGGCGCAGGTCGAGCAGCTCGCCAGCCTTCCGGGCAAGGACGAATTGGTCTCTCAGCTGCTGTCGCGCATGCAGTCGCCGATTGCCGGTCTGGTCAATGTGCTAAACGGACCGATAGCTGGGCTGGCGCGCGTGCTACAGGGCCGCATCGACCAAATGGAAGAGCAGCCGGCAGAGTAGGGCGCATCGCCTACATCGTCAATACACATGCCGACACACATAGCGAACAACGGAAAACCGTCATACATCAACAACCGCGGGCATCGTGCCAATCATCGTGCCAACTAATGGAGGAGGTAATTCCATGACGACCAAGGAAGAGATACTGGATGCAATCAAGGGACTGTCCGTGCTGGAGCTTGCTGATCTGGTGAAGTCGCTCGAGGACGAATTCGGCGTGAGCGCCGCCGCGCCGCTTCAGATGGCAACGGTCGCCGGCGTCGCCGCCACTGCCGAAGCCGCCGCCGAGGAAGAGAAGACAGAGTTCGATGTGTCCATCACCGAAATCGGCCCACAGAAGATTCAGGTCATCAAGGCTGTGCGCGAGCTGACCACGCTCGGGCTGAAAGAGGCGAAGGAGCTCGTCGAGAGCGCGCCGGTCAAGGTGAAGGAATCCATCGCCAAGGACGAAGCCGATGAGATCAAGGAAAAGCTCGAAGGCGCAGGAGCCGTCGTAACGGTCGCCTAATTGCCTTTGCGTCTCGCTGACAATATCGGCAAAACACTGCCCCACGCAATTCTCGGAATAAACTGAGAGAGTGTGGGGCAGATTGTGTTTTGGCAATGGATTACGCAGTTTACCCCACTCATACTTTCCCTTTTGACGGGGAAGGTGAAGATAGGGGCAAAGTAGTGCGGGAGACGGGATTATAGGAAGACGCTCTGTTTCATGTTGCGCCTATCCGCCACCCGCAACAAACGGTATCGTCTGCGGTCCCTCAGGCAGTACGCAGATGCTCGCGTCCCTGCCAAAGTCTGCGATTGTGCCTTCAATGTCGTCGATGGCGGTGATATGCGCCTGCTTGACTTGCTGCGGAGTGAGGTAGCGGGACTTCAGATATACCGCCGCCTTCTGCTGGATTTGCGCTTGGACTTGCGCCTGCCACTGGTCGTGCCGCGCGTATCCGGGCTGCTGCACCATACGCAGCACATCTGCCGGACTGTCGCACTCCGCGAGTATGTGGCGATACTGCCCGTGCTCCGGGATGCCCTCCAAACATTCCGCCGCGCAGATTATACGACCGCCGTCGCGCACGACTTGCGCCGCCGCGGACATCCCTTTGACAGCCTGATACAGATTCTGGTCGAGCGGATAGCCGCTGTTGGTCGTCAGCACCACATCGAACGCCGCGTCCACTGGCTGCATGGCGAGCCGCTCGGCGACCGCGCACGCCGCCCGGTGCACCGCGAACAGCTCGCCCGCATACACGCTCGTGATGCGCTGGTCGCGGTTGGTTGTTACATCAACCGAAAAGTCCACACCGGACATACGCGCAATCTCGCGTATCGCATCGTGAATCGGGTTGCCCTCGGTGATGGCAAAGCGCGCGTTAGGACTGCCAATCATCTTCGCATCGTGCAGGCGCATAATCGTCGGGAAACCCGCAAGGCCAGGCGCGACCATCTTGGGTCCGCCGCTAAACCCGGCGAAAAGATGCGGCTCTACGAACCCGGTCGTTATACGGATGTCGCTTTCCACCCAGCGCCGGTTCAGACGAACTTCAATGCCCGACTGCGTGCTGCCAATCGTCTCGAGCGAGCCGTTGTCAAAGCTGTCGTGGTTGACTATCGTATAGCCCTTGAGTATGTCCGCGCCGAGCATCTGCTTCAGCTCTTCGTTCGTATTTGCGCGATGTGTGCCGGTCGCAATCAGGATGGTGATGTTCTCCGGCGGCACATGGCGTAGTTCGCCGAGCATTATCGGCAGCAGCGTCTTGCTCGGCATCGCGCGGGTGATGTCGCACACCGAGATTGCCACGCTCTGATGTGCCTTGACGACCTGTCTCAGCGGCGGCGTGCCGAGGGGATTTCGTAATGCTGTGCGGATGGCGCCTTCGGCGTCCGGCAAGCCCGGCACGAATGTCGGCTCGATGACGGTTGTGCGCTTGTCGGGCAGCTCGACATCCAAGCCGTCCCGCCCGTATGCTAGTCTGACGCGCATCGGCTATGCCTCCCCGCGCAGCAGCTTCTCGATTAGGTGCGCCGTGTCCACCAGCTCGGGTATCACCGCATACTCGCGCACGGTATGCATCCCGTACACTGCCATTCCCACCACGACCGCGCTCATTCCCTTTTGCCGGAACACATTTCCGTCCGTGCCTCCGCCCGAAGTCTTGAATACGGTGTCGAGTCCGATGCTTCTCTGCGCCCTCATGACTCGTTGTGTCGCGGGGTCGTCCTCTGTCAGCGTGTATGTCTCGAACTCGGTGTGCAGTTGGGCGTCCAAATCCGCTTCCGGGAAGAGACCGCGTACTTCGTCCAGCGCCTCGTCAATCTGCATTCGGATGTTGTCCAGCGTCTCGTTATTGCGACCTCTGAACTCGCCTTGGATGAGGGTCTTCTCCGCGACCGCATTTCGCACGGACCCGCCTTCGATTATGCCCACATTGAAGGTCGTTTCGTCGTCCAGTCTGCCTTGCGGGAGGCGCGTTATCACCTCCGCCGCAATACGAATGGCTGACAAGCCTTTCTCTGGCTCAATGCCGGCGTGAGCGGCACGCCCGGTAACTTCGATCTCGAAGCCGACGTATGTGGGGCTTGCTGAAATAATCTCCGCTGCCGTGCCTTCGCTGTCGAAAATTATCGCTTCCTTCGCCGACAACATCGAAAAGTCGAGATTGCGCGCGCCGACGAGACCGATTTCCTCTTCGCGCGTGAATGCCACCTCCACCGCCGAATGCGGCACGCCGTCTTCATACACCGATTCCAGCGCCTCAAGGATTGCCGCCACGCCGCACTTACAATCGCCGCCGAGAATCGTCGTGCCGTCCGAAACGATGCGGTTGCCGTCGATGCTCGGCTTAATGCCGCGTCCCGGTTCGACCGTGTCCATATGCGCCGACAGCAGAATCGGGTCGGGCCTGCCGTCGTTCGCCACGAGATTGCCGTATTCGTCGCGCATTACGTTCAGCCCGAGCGCTTTGAGGCGGCGCATCAAATCCTGCGCCATCATTTCCTCTTCACCCGACGGGCTGTCAATCTGAATAATTTCGGTGAAAGTCTTTACGAGTCGGTCTTGATTAATCATTGTTTATACGGTTCTCCTGCTGATTAATGTTCGTCGCCTGCGGGCAATAGGTCAGCCTGACGCCTGCCAGACTAACCGCCCATTATACTGCAATTGTGAGGCGTATTGTATTTGCTGCGCCCAGCGCGTTCAAGTACAGGTTACGAGATTCGTTCGCCCTTGTCATTAACTCACCACATCACTGCGAGGGCGAAATGAAAGCGGAATCTGCGCCTGCGCGGCGTCAAGGGCGGCTCAATATTGGAACTTATCGCCGCCAGAGGGTACACTACACGCGACACAAACGCGAAGGGATATGCAAATGAACGCTGACGGTGCGAACGAGCCAAGCCAGCAACTCTACAGCACGATGATACGCGATCTGCCGCAGGACGAGCGTCCGCGTGAGCGCCTGCAGCGGTACGGCGCGAATAACCTGAGCAACGCCGAGCTCATCGCGATTCTGCTGCGCGTGGGTTCCACCGGCGAAAGCGTGCTGAACTTGTCCACGCGCGTGCTTGCCACCTATGGCGGACTAGGCGGAGTCGCGCGAGTGTCTTACGGCGAACTGTGCGATATGCGCGGCATCAGCGACGCGAAGGCGTGCCAACTACTCGCCGCGCTTGAGCTGGGCAGGCGCCTGTCATCGTTGCAGCCCGACGACCGGGTAGTGATACGCTCGCCGCTGGATGTGTTCAACCTGCTCAGCGCGGAGATGGCGTTTCTGGTGCAGGAACATCTGAAGGTCTTGTTGCTGAACACTAAGAACGAAGTGCTGGCAACGCACGAGATATACAAGGGCAGTGTGAACTCCGCTGTGATTCGCGTTGCCGAGGTGCTGCGTCCCGCCATCAGAGAAAACTGTCCGAACATAATCATCGCGCACAACCACCCGTCCGGCGACCCTACGCCAAGCCCGGAAGACATCCTGGTTACGCGGCAAATTCGCACCTGCGCCGAGATGATGGACATCGAACTGCTCGACCATGTGGTCATTGGCAATCAACGGTTCGTCAGCCTGAAAGAGAGAGGGCTAGGATTCGGCGGCGGTTCGACGGATGCCATCCCCGAAGTTGGAATGGTCGCGGAAAGATAAGCGGAAAGACAATAGGAGGGCGCTATGCCAGATATGGAACAACTCGGAGATGTGGGCACAGAGTTTAAGTACGAAGACGAGCATGTGAAGGTGTGGGATCTGGTGCTAGAGCCTGGCCAGTCCAGCGATTGGCATCATCACACGAACCGCTACATGTTCGTCGTAACGCGCGCCGGCACACTCCAAACTGAGCACGCGGACGGTAGCGTGACCACATCCGACTTGCAGCTAGGGCAGGTTGTCAAGGGCATCAAGAACGCCGTGCATCGCGTAACTAACATCGGCGACGCCCTTTACAGCAACGCCATCATTGAGATGAAGGACTGACACTTGCAGCTCGCCTTGCTCCTTGACGGTAGAAGGTAAGGATGCGGGTTGACAGAATCAAGAACATTCTCGGTAGAACTATCACTGATAGCAATTGATGGCAAAGGAGGCAACGAATGACGAGATCCAACGAACCGCTGGGCGAAATCGCGAGCGAAGTGCTGTTCGAGAACGACAAGGTGAGAGTCTGGAATCTGGTCGTGGAGCCGGGCCAGGCGAGCGACTGGCACATGCACGGCAACGACTATGTTACGGTCGTCGTCGAAGGCGAGGGTTTGATGGTGCAGTACGAAGACGGCACCGAGCAGGACAGCCCGTCCGAAGTCGGCACTTGGCGATTCCACGGCGAGCACAAGATTCATCGCGTGGTGAATAATAGGGATGTGCGCTACAAGAATGTACTAATCGAGTTGAAGTCATGAAGATTCTGATAATGGGAACGGGCGCCATCGGCGGCTGCTACGGCGGCTTGCTGGCGCGCAGCGGCGAAGATGTGGTATTCGCGGCGCGCAGCGACAACCTGCGCGCAATCCGCGACAACGGCTTGCGTGTTGAATCCGTGACATTCGGCGATTTCACCGTGCATCCGGATGCGACGGACAACTTCGACGGCAGCTGGACGGCAGACCTCATCCTGTTCTGTGTGAAGGGCTATCACAATGAACAAGCAATGTCCGATGTGGAGCCCGCAGTCGGCGAAAACACGACCATCCTGACATTGCAGAACGGCATCGGCAGCGGCGAGCAGCTGGCACGGCGTTTCGGCGCTGACAAGGCGCTGCTCGGCGCGGCGTACATCGACGCGGAACGCACAGAGCCGGGCGTGTTCGTGCAAACCGGCAACCCGCCCAGAATCGTGCTGGGCGAGGAGAGCGGCGAGTTGACGGTCAGGGCGCAGGCAATCGCGGACGTGCTGCGAATGGCGAACATCGAGACTGAAGTTTCGCCTAATGTTCTGACCGCGCTGTGGACTAAGCTCGTCTATATCTGCGCGCTAAGCGGAATGAGTTGCATCACGCGCGCGCCATTCGCCGAAGTCCTGGATACGCCCGAAACCTACGAAATGACAATGCAAGTGATGACCGAAGCGTTCGATGTGGGACGGGCGAGCGGCGTTCCGCTCGAAGATGGCTTGGTCGATGCGGTAATGGCTGGCTTTCAAGCGGAAAAAGCAGGCGGGTTCGTATCCTCCATGCAGACTGACCTGATGGCAGGCAATCCGCTCGAAGTCTCGCTACTCAACGGCGCAGTAGCGCGCATCGGCGAATCGGCAGGCGTGCCAACACCCGCCAACGGCTTCATATCCGACTGCCTAACCATCGCCAACAACAGGGCGCGCGCATAGGGGAAATCCCTTCTCACTCTGGGGGAAGGTTAGGATAGCAAGCAATTCGCTTTACCCCATCCCAACGAACACAAACCGGACTGGCAAGGCGCGAAGGTCTGGGACGAACACATGGAGCGTGGAAGATAGATGGACTACTTCATTGACCCCTCGCAAGTGCAGCGCAGGGAACTGGCGCCGGGCGTAACGCTGCGGACAATGTGGGGCGACAAAATCATGATGAGCATGGTCGAGATTGCGCCGAACGCCATCGTGCCGATGCACTCGCACCCGCACGAACAGGCGGGCATTGTGCTGCAAGGCGAGTTCGAGTTCACGATTGGCGGCGAAGTGAAGACGCTCCGGCAGGGCGACGCCTATGTCATCCCCGGCGGCGTGGAACACGGTGTAGTAGGCTCGGACGGCTGGTCGATGGCACTTGACATCTTCAGCCCGCCCCGCGAAGACTACAAAAGCTGACTGTAATCTGAATGCAAACCTGAAACGGCAGCATCCATCACTTACCAGCGTTATCCAAATGCACAGCCGCAGGAGCGCTAGTCTGCTCTCCTGCGGCTGTTGATTGCCGTCGCTGGTAATGTGTTGGCGGTTTAGGTGCCGTAGCGAGCGGCAGCGTTCGGGTCGCTGTACTCGACGCCCTTGGTTCCCCAGAAGACTGCGGCAATGTCGTCCACGGCGGCGACCAGCGCCTCGGCGTTCTCCATGCTCACGGTCTGCTTGCACTGACCGGCGAGCTTCAGCGCGGCGTTGAACTTCGCCGCAATCTCGTTGGCGTCCGTGCCGGGCCATGTGTAGTCTGCCCAGAGGATGCGCAGTTCGTGCTTGCAAGTCTCGGCGTGCTCTTCCTTCACAGTGATGTAGCGTGCCATCGTGTTTGCATACGATACGTGATCGGAACCTTCCTCCAGCGCCTCGATGCGGAGAACCATCTTCTGCACGGTCTGCGCCGCAATCTTCGCGGAGATGGGGTCGTAAATGCCGCAGGGAATGTCGCAGTGCGCACTCGCGGTTCGCACCGACAGTAGCCGCTCGATAGTTGACTTAACGCTCATTAGAACCTTCCTTTCGGTAGTCTGAAACTTATTTAGAAGATACAATAATCGTCCTTCCTGCGCAAGTGTTTGGCACTTCCGGCGCGCCTGACGAATCTAACCCCGCAAACTAATTCCGCCAAGAAATATGTCCCAATAGGACGAACGATATCCGACAAATTCCCTTCCTGTTCAGGGAGAAGGTTTGCATTGAGCCGAACCCACATATCCACCAATATGAAAGCGATTTAGCACGATATGCCACTCCCCGCCGGATTGCTAATATACCGCGTGCAGGGCGCAAGTATGACCCCGATGCTGCAAGGTGGTGACTACCTGTTGACGCGTCGCTTATACGCCAACACTAGCCCGCCGCTAAGGGGCGAGATCGTTGTCGTAAGCGCGGGCACACCGGAGCGCAGTCAGGCGAAGCGAATCATCGGGATGCCACGCGAGCATATTGCCTTGACCGACGGCACGCTGCTCATCAATGGCACGCGGCTTGCAGAAGCGTACCTGCACGGTCTGACGCCGTATCTCGGCTTGGACGAATCGTCATGGCAGCTCGGTGCTGACGAGTATTTCGTGATGGGCGACAACCGCGTGCACAGCTCCGACAGCCGCGCTTACGGACCGGTGCGCGCCCAGCAGATAGAGGCTAGAGCCGTATGCCGCGTATTCCCGCCATCTAGGTGGGGCAGGCTATAGAAGCACAGGCAGATTTGCGCGAGACTCTGACTTGCCTAGAGACGATTTCACAAATCCTTAATGTGGTCATTCCGAACGCAGTGAGGAATCTGAAAGCGTTGAATGTAAACCTGTTTCCGACTTTAGATTTCTCGCGTCGCTCGAAATGCCAGGTATGAATTACATTTGTGAAATCGTCTTATGTCTGATAGCCGTATCGCGCTACAATAGCCACCGCGCCGCTTCCTTGGCGTGGTAGCTGATTATCATGTCGGCACCGGCGCGTTTTATGGATGTCAGGATTTCTAGGGTGATGCGCTGCCCGTCTATCCACTCGTTCTCGGTCGCGGCTTTGACCATCGCGTATTCGCCGCTGACATTGTACGCCGCCATCGGGTAGCCGAACTCTTGCCGCGCGCGTGCTATGACATCGAGATATGACAGCGCTGGCTTGACCATTATCATGTCTGCGCCTTCTTCGATGTCCAGCTGTATCTCGCGCATCGCCTCGCGCGAATTCGCCACATCCATCTGGTAGCTATGCCTGTCGCCGAACTGCGGCGCGGAGTCCGCCGCCACGCGGAATGGCCCATAGAACGACGACGCATACTTCGCGGAGTATGCCATTATGGGCAGATGCTCGAAGCCCTTGCTGTCCAAGCCGCTGCGTATCGCCGCGACCTGCCCGTCCATCATCGCGGACGGCGCGACAACATCCGCGCCCGCCTCAGCCTGCACTATCGCCATTTTCGCCAGCAGTTCCAGCGTGGCGTCGTTGTCCACTCTGCCGTTTCGGATGATTCCGCAATGCCCGTGATCGGTGAACTCGCACACGCAGACATCGGTGAATACCAAGACGTTCGGCGCGGTCTGCTTGATGACGCGGATGGCTTCCTGAATAATCCCGTTCGGCTCGTAGGCTTCCGTGCCTTCCGGGTCTTTGTTCGCGGGCAGCCCGAAAAGCAGCACAGCGCCGATGCCGAGCGATACGACCTCTTCGATCTCTGCAATCAGATTGTCGAGCGAGAGTTGGTACATGCCGGGCATCGGGTCGATGGGATTGCGAACGCCGCGTCCGTGCGTTACGAATATCGGGTATATGAAGTCGTCGATGGCAATCCGCGACTCCTGCGCAAGATTTCGCAGCATCGGCGTATCCCTCATCCGCCGCATCCTGACCTGTGGGAATCTACTCATTTTGCCCTGCCTCCTCCGTAAAGTGCGACTCCACCGCAGAAACCAGCCCCGCGATGGTGTGCTCCGCAGACACAATGTCAATCGCAAAGCCCAACTCTGCGGCTCGCTCCGCCGTTATCGGGCCTATACACGCAATCGTAGCATTTTTCAGCGCGTCTGTGTTGCCGTCCATCAGCTCCACGAGATTGGTCGCGGTGGACGAGCTTGTGAATGTGGCGATGTCGATGCCGTCTGCGAGTATGTCTTGCAGCCGCTCGGCTGTGTTCTGTGGCGTAACGGTGCGATACACCGCGATGGATTGAACATCCGCGCCGTGTTCTGCGAGACCGACCCGCAGCGTGTCTCGCGCGATTTGCGCTTGCGGCAGCAGCACGCGTTTGCCCTCAACTCCCAGAGCGCCAAGTTCGTCCACGGCGACGTCCGCGACAAACGACGACGGCATAAAGTCGGCGACGATTCCCCGTTCGCGTAGGCGTCTTCGAGTCGCAGGACCTATTGCGGCGATGCTGATGCCATGCAGCGCTCTCGCGTCGATTCCGAGCGCAGGCAGTCTGTCGAAGACAGTATCCACAGCGTTCGCGCTGCTGAAAACCACCCAGTCGTATTGCTGCGCGCTCGCCAGCACGTCGTCGAGTTCAGCGTAGTCTTCCATGGGTTGAATCTCGATGGTTGGCAGTTCGACGGGTATTGCGCCCCGCTGCGTGAGCAATGCGGACAGAGCGCTCGATTGCGTTCGTGTGCGCGTAATCAGCACGCGCTTGCCGAACAGTGGGCGATTGTCGAACCAGCGTATCGCCTCGCGCAGTTTCACGACATCGCCGATGACCGTTACGGCGGGCGCGCCGATTCCTGCGGCTGCCGCTTCGTCTGCGATGTTCGCCAGTGTGCCGACAAGCGTGCGCTGATACGGCTCCGTTCCCCATTGCACCAGCGCGACGGGCGTCTCGGGCGACCGTCCGTAGTCAACCAGCGCAGCCGCGATTATGCGCAGGTTGCTCTGTCCCATCAGCACCGCGATAGTATCGCTGCTCTTCGCAAGTGTTTCCCAATCAACGGATGTGTCCGATTTGGTCGGGTCTTCGCTGCCGGTTACGACCGTGAACGACGAAGCGACCCTGCGTTGCGTTATCGGAATGCCCGCATACGCCGGCGCCGCGATTGCCGATGTGATGCCGGGCACTATTTCAAATGGCAAACCTGCGTTGGCGAGCGCCTCCGCCTCTTCGCCGCCGCGCCCAAAGACAAACGGGTCTCCGCCCTTCAAGCGCACAACACGCTTGCCTGCGCTTCCCAGTTCCACGAGCAGCTTGTTGATGTCTTCCTGCCGATTTATGCGCTTGCCGGGTATCTTGCCCACATCGTACATCTCGGCATTCGCACGGGCGTGATCCAACAGGCGCTTGTCCACCAGCCGGTCATAGACAACAGCATCGGCGGATTCTATGAGCCGCAAGCCCTTGACGCTGATAAGCTCCGGATCGCCGGGTCCCGCGCCAACAAGCGAAACCGTGCCGTCAGTCATAGCATCTTTCATAGCGTCTCCAAAATCCGCGCCGCGCCGCCTTCGAGCAGTGTCTCTGCGACCGATTGTCCTGCTGCGATAGGGTCGTTAATCGAGTGTGATTCCGATATTCGCACGATTTCGCTGCCGTCGGGCTTGGCGACCATCGCCAAGATATGTAAACTGCCATCGTCGTCGATTCTAGCGTATGCGGCTGTGGGCAGTGTGCAGCCGCCGCCCATCGTCTTGAGGAACGCACGCTCCGCGCGAACCGCCGCGCTCGTCGGCGCATGGTCTATCGCTTGCACGCAGTCTAACAGCTCGCCGTCAGACTCGCGCACTTGCACCGCGAGCGCGCCCTGCCCCACATCCGGCACGCACACACCAGGAAGCAGGTATGCGCTGATTTCAGACTGCCGACCTAGCCTCGCGATGCCCGCCGCGGCGAGAATCGCGCCGTCGTAGTCCGCGCTGTTCGCCTTGCTGAGGCGCGTGTCCACATTGCCCCTGATTGGCAGCACTTCCAAGTCCGGCCGCGCCGCCTTAATCTGCGCGGTTCGTCGTGGGCTGCTCGTTCCAAGTCTCGCGCCTGCCGGTAATTCGTCAAGTGGCGCGTTCCAGCGGTTCACCAGCACATCGCGGGCGTCTTCGCGCTCGGTGAACGCGGCAATCGCGAGTCCGGATGGCGTGGTCGCGGGCATGTCTTTTGCGCTATGCACGGCAATGTCAATTTCGCCGTTGAGCAGCGCGAACTCGATTTCTTTGACGAACATTCCGCGCTCCATGCTAAGCAGCGGCGCGGTTTTGTTCCTGTCGCCGCGTGTGGACTGCGGCACGAGATCGATTTGCAGCGATGGGTGGGCTTGTAGCAGCAGGCGCACGACTTCGTTGGTCTGCGCCAAGGAGAGGGAACTCGACCGCGAGCCGATGACGACCCGTCTTTCGACAGCCACTTGTCCGCTACGAACTTGCCCTTGCCTTGTCGTAGGCTAGGGCTTTCTTCTCTTCGTAAATCTTGCAGACGCCCGGCTCGCAGTCGCAGCCGACGCCCCTCATGATGTCTGACATCAGCATTGCGCGCGCTTCGTCGTATCTGCCGTCTAGCACGGCGTTGAGCAATCCGTCGGTGATGCACGCCTGCCAGTGATCACTGGCGATAGTGATGCCCTTGCGGCGAATCTCAGCGCGCACATCGGCAAGCAGAGGAGCAAGTTCAGCATAGTCCATGAGCGGGTAGCTCGAATCCATGGGGCTGCCGTTGAGCAACTCGCGGAACTTGCGCGCGAGAGCCGGACTCGCGCCGCCCGTCGATGCCGCAACGGTAACATTGCCGCGAGTCGCCACCGACGGCGCGATGAATGTGCAAAGGTGCGTTACATCAACTACATTCAGCAGCACGTTGTGCTCGTTGGCTTCCTTGGCGATGGCACGGTTCACTGCGTTGTCGTCGGTCGCTGCGATGGCGATGAATGCGCCCTTCAGATCACCAACTTCGTACTCGCGCTGGTGCCAGACGATTTCGCCGCCATCCGCGAGGCTTTGCACGCCTTCGTTGACTTCCGGGCTGATGACGACCACATCCGCGTAGCAGTCCAGCAGCTTGACGACCTTTTCTTCGCCGATGTTGCCGCCGCCAATGACGACGCAGCACCTGTTCTTGACATCTATGAATACCGGATAGTACGCAGGCATTAAGGTCCTTTCCTACTCATTCTGTTCTCAAGTCCCATCTCCCGATGTAGGAGGGATAGGATGGAGGAAAATCGCGCCATCCCCAAGCGAAGCGCCCATACGAAGTGCCCTTCCCTACGAAGCGGCTGGCGCGTTACGACTCCACGAAATAACGCACCCGCGTCTTCTTATACTCGCGCGTGCTGTACAGCAGCATATAATCGTCGATGCCGGTCGCTTCGGACAGTTCTGCCGCCACATCTTCGCAAGTGTCTTGCGAAGTGGCGTGAATCATCGTGAAATGCGTGTAGGGCCAGTCGGGGAATGTCGGCCGTTCGTAGCAGTGCGTAACCCAGCGAGACTGCGCCATGATGTTGCCCACTTCTATGGCGCGCTCGGACGGCACCTTCCACACCGCCATCGCGTTCGAGCGGAAGCCTGCCCTGCGATGGTGCAGCACCGCGGAGAATCTGCGCATCAGCCCGCGCTCTTGGAACGAATCGGCGATGTCGAACATCTCTTGCAGCGAAATGCCCAGCCGTTCAGACATTGGGCTGAACGGTCGAGATACTAGCGGTACATCCTCTTGCAGCTCGCGGATGACTTCTATCTCGAAGTCGGACACGGGCATCGCCCTGTTCCAGTCCTCGGCAACGGCTCCGGAGCGGTCGTAGCCGTCCGGGCTGTAGTATTTCTTCGCCGCGCCTTCTTCCTTCACCATGTCGAAGTTCACGCCAATCTTGAAGAACTTGATGGTCGGCATCAGACGGTACGACTCGGCGTTCGTCCGCTGCGCCATTGCTTCGACGCTTTCGGCGAGGTCTTCATAGGGCGGTACGGCGAGTGTGAACCACAGGTTGAAGTGCCCGTTGCGCGCGTAGTTGTGGCTAACGCCCGGGTGTTCGTTGATGACCTGCGCCGCCGCGTCGAGTTCGTCTGCGGGCAGGCGCATCGCCACCAGCGTGGTCTTGTAGCCCAGCCGCCGCGTGTCGAAGATGGCGCTGATTTGCCGCACCACATTCTTGCTCTTCATTTCGGCGACGCGCTCGATTACTTCGCTCTCCGGAATGCCAATCTCGCCGCCCACCGCCTCGAACGGCTTTTCCACGAGCGGAAAGCGTGTCTGTATGACATTCAGAATCTTGCGGTCAACAAGGTCCATAGTCGATGTACTAGTCGTCATTCGCTTACTCTCATATCGTCAGGTATGCTAGAGAACCGCGCTGGAAATCGAGCGCGCAACACTGCGCAGCCCAGGAACCGAGCGCTTATTGTGGTATTATCGCAGTTTTCAGGGCTTCCTTGCAATCCATATTGCACTGTCGGCGCTGCACACGGTCGCCGCCCTTTGTGTCCCTTAACGCAGCGAAGGATATAGAATCGTCAATATCCCGCTATAACGAAATCGCCAATCATACTCTGGCTCTCGGCAATCAACCTTCAACATTGGCACCCATAAACAAGCGTCCATAAACAGCGCCAACACTAGGGAGGACTCAACCATGCCCAACCCACAACGAGACTTCATCGGCTACGGCGCGAACCCGCCCGTTATCGAGTGGCCCGGAAACGCGCGCATTGCCATCTCGGTCGTCGTGAACTACGAAGAGGGCAGCGAGAAATCGCTGCTGGACGGCGACCCTGCGCACGAAACTAACAACGAAGTGCCGTCGCCGGTGCCGCTCGACCAGCGCGACCTGTACAACGAATCGTTCTTCGAGTATGGCAGCCGCGTAGGTGTTTGGCGCCTTATGAACATGTTCGACAAGTACGGCATAAAGAGCACGTTCTTCTGCTGCGCGCTGGCGTTCGAGCGCAACCCTGAGGTCGCCCTAGCGGTGGTCGAGCGCGGACACGAAGTCTGCGGACACGGCTACCGATGGGAAGAGTACCACAGCATGCCGCGCGACGAAGAGGCTGCTGCCATCAAGAAGACCGTCGAATCGTTGCAGCAGACGACGGGCGAGCGTCCGGTCGGTTGGTTCACGCGATACGGACCAAGCGTCAACACGCGCGAACTGGTCGCCGGCGAGGGCGGGTTCATCTACGACAGCGGCGTGCTGAACGACGACCTACCGTACTACACACCCGTGCTCGGCAAGCCGTGGCTCGTGCTGCCATATAGCTTCGAGACAAACGACGCGCGTTTCTGGCGAGGCGGACTCAACAGCGTGGGCGACTTCTATGAGTACCTGAAGGACACATTCGACGTGCTGTACGAAGAAGGGCGCACGCATCCCAAGATGATGTCTATTGGCTTGCACTGCCGCATAGCCGGAAGACCGGCTCGTTCCCGTGCGCTTGACCGATTTATTCAGTACGCGCGCAGCCATCCCGGCGTCTGGTTCGCTCGCCGCGACGAGATTGCCAAGTGGTGGTTGGAACATTACCCGCCGGGGACATTGCAATAGGCGGCGTACTCCTGTTTGAGACTATTCAGGCTTATAGTTACGACAATTGTCTTGCCGCAGCCGCGCTACAGGGAATATCCTTGATTGCGCGGCTCTTCCCGCCTATTTCCCCGCCTAAAGGAAAGAATGTTGTTCACAGCCGGCAAGTTCTGGATTGGACTGGCGCTCAGCGTAATGCTAATTGCCCTGTTCTTCGTCACGGTGGACTTCGCCCACATGGTGGACGCGCTCGCCGACGCGAACTATCTATATGTCGCGCCGGCGGTCGCACTGTACTTGGTGGGTGTGGTCTTTCGCACGATGCGCTGGCAGGCGCTGCTACTGCATATCAAGCCCATCAGCAATCGCCGCCTGTTCCCGGTCGTCGTCATTGGCTATATGGCAAACAACCTGCTCCCGATGCGGCTAGGCGAAGTCGTGCGTAGCTACTATCTCGGCGAACGAGAGCAGGTCAGCAAGAGTTCCGCGCTCGCCACGATATTCATTGAGCGTGTGTTCGACGCGCTTACACTGCTGTTGTTCGTCGCGGCGGTGGCGATATTCGTGCCGCTTGGCGGACTGACGGCAGGCTTCGGCGAATTGTCGGGTATTGCGCCACCGCTGCTTGCCGCTGCGCTTGTGCTGCCGTTCGTGGCGGCGTTCGGCGTGATGCTGATGCTGTCGCGCTGGCCGAAACGCACGCGCAATCTAGCCATCGCGCTTATGAAGCCACTGCCGCGCCGCTTCCCACGCGACCGCGCGATGCATATCGTGGACTATTTTCTAGCCGGATTCGCGCCGCTGACAAGCCTGCGCAAGATACTGTGGCTGTTCGCCCTGTCCGTGCCGGTGTGGGCGTTCGAGACGGGGTTGTTCTACCTTATCGGCTACTCATTCGGCTTTCACCACATCTACGACAATCTGTGGCATCTCGCCGCCGCGATGGTGCTCGTAACTGCGCTCGCAAACATAGGCAGCTCGATACCGTCATCGCCCGGTGGCATCGGCCTATTCGAGCTGATAGCCCGCGAGACGCTAGTCCTGCTGCCGCTGGCAATGGTGGACAGGGCGTCCGCCGCCGCCTTCGCCGCCATAAGCCACTTCGCCCTGCTGCTGCCGATGATACTGCTAGGTCAAGTATTCCTATGGGCAGGCAACCTATCGCTGCGCCGCCTAGCCGGAGCGGACGCCGGCGAATAACGCTAGGCAGACAACGCTATTCATACCGCAGCGCGTCAATCGGGTGCATGCGCGCCGCCCGTAGCGCCGGATATATGCCGGACACCAGCCCGACAATTGCGGACACGGCGAGCGCGAGCAGCGCCACATCTGCGTGGAACACAATCGTGCCCAGTGGGCTGCCTTCGCCTCTGCCTACTGCGTTTACTATCAAGTTGGTGAGGGGAGACATCGTGAAACTCAATAGCAAGCCTATGATGCCGCCGCTCGTGGTTAGGAATATCGCCTCTGTTACGAACTGCAACAGAATGTCGCGCCGTTTCGCGCCCATCGCCTTGCGAATGCCAATCTCACGCGTGCGTTCCGTTACGGATACCAGCATGATGTTCATCACGCCTATGCCGCCCACCAGCAGCGATATTCCCGCGACCGTGCCTAGGAACAGCACCAGGATGGTCGTAATCTGCGTAACCGTGTCGATGAGGTCTTGCAGCGTATCTACATCGAAATCGTTGTCGCCGGTTATGCGGTGGCGCAGACGCAGGATGGACGCAATCTCCAGCTCGGCGTCGGCAATCGACTCTTGCGTTGTCGCCTGCGCGTCTATGGTGCTGACCACGATTTCGCCGCTCGTGGTGCGCTCTCGCGACATGCGGTAGTGCGCGGTCGAAATCGGGATGTACGCCTGATCGCCGAAGCCGAAGAATGTCGCGCCCGTGTCCTCAAGCACGCCGATGACTGTGAACTGCCGCCCGTTGATGCGAATGCGCTCGCCGACGGCGTCCGCCTCAGCACCGGCGCCGAATAGCGTCTCGCTGACGGACGCGCTCAGCACGGCGACATCGAGGATGTTGTTGATATGCGCGGGGTTGACGAACTGTCCTTCGCCCACGCTCACATTCCGCACGCCGGCGTATTCCGGCGTTACGCCAATGAGCTGCGCGTTCGTGTTCTCACGACCGGCGACTATCTGCCCATTGAAGCTAATTTGCGGCGCGACCGCCTTCACTGATGGCGCGAGCACCGGGTCTGTCAGCGCCTCGGCGTCTTCTAGCGTCAGAGAATTGCTGTTCGAGCTGACGAACAGCAGGTTTGTCCCCTGCGCCTGAATTTGCGAAGTGATGTTGTCCTGCACGCCGCGTCCGATGGACATCAGCACCGTTACCGCCGTGATGCCGATGATGATGCCCAGCAGCGTCAAACCCGACCGTAGCTTGCTGCCGCCGAGCGATACGAGCGCCGTTCTGATGATGTCTAGTGCGTTCATCGCATCGCCTGTCCGCTTGACGAACTGCTATGCTGCCCATTCACGCTCGTATCGGACATTATTATTCCGTCGCGCATCGTGATGACGCGGTTGGCGCGCTCGGCTATTTCCGGCTCATGCGTAACGATTATCACAGTAATCCCCTCCGCGTGCAGCCCGCCAAGTATGTCCATAATCTCGTCGCCGGAGCGCGAGTCGAGGTTGCCGGTCGGCTCGTCGGCAAGCAGGAGCGCCGGTGATTTCACGATAGCCCGCGCTATGCCAACGCGCTGCTGCTGACCGCCAGAAAGTTCAGTAGGCTTGTGCCGGATGCGGTCGCCCAGGCCAACGCGCTCCAACGCGTCGATTGCGGACGTGCGTCTATGCGGTCGCCTGCCGTACATTAGCGCCAATTCCACATTGCTGAGTGCGCTTAGTCTTGGCAATAGGTTGTATGTCTGGAACACGAAGCCGATTTTACTGTTTCGAATCTCGGCGAGGCGTCCGTCCGATGTCGCGCCGATGTACTCGCCGTCAAGGATGTACTCGCCGGCGGTAGGCACATCAAGGCAGCCTAGAATGTTCATCAGTGTGGACTTGCCGGAGCCGCTCGCGCCCATAATGGCGACCATCTCGCCGCGTGCAATGGACAGGCTGACGCCCGCCAGCGCAGGCACTTCCACAGTGCCCATCGTGTATATCTTCTGCACGTCGACAACTTCTATCATCGTAAATCCTATTGCCATCGCCCAGCCGTCCATTCGAAGGGAAAAGCAGGATGGAAGCGAAGCTCAAGCCTCCGGCAAGTAACTTATGGCCTACGAGGGCGTGGACCTCCGCCTCCGCCGCCAAATCTTCGTGGCCTGAATTCGCCATCTTCGAGATCTCTTTCGTCAAGCGCCTGCATCACAATGCGCTCGCCTGCGGACAGACCGTTGTTCACTATGGTGTAGAAGCCGTCGCTCTCGCCCAACCTCACCGTGCGCTCAACGATTGCGCCGTCCGAGTCTTCCACGCGCACGTAAGCGCCGTCTTCACCGTACTGCACCGCTTGCAGCGGTATCACGATGCCGCTGACTTCCGATGTGCCGACTTGTGCAACCGCGCTCAGCCCTTCTTGCAGCACCACGCCTTCCGGCACATCCACGCGTATGATGACATCGAAGGTTACGACGCCCTGTTCGTTCGTCGCGGTTGAGCTTATGTCCGCGATGACGCCCTCGAATTCTTGGTCGGGCAAGGCGTCTATGGTAACGATTGCCGACGCCTCGCGCTGCAACGACAGCACATCAATCTCGTCCACCGCGCCTTCTATGTTCACGATGCCTGAGTTGATGACGGTCATTATCACTTCGTACCGTTCAATGTCCTGTCCTGCCTCGACGGGGATGGACGCGATGTAACCGTCCCATGGTGCTTTTAACGTGGTGTCTTCGAAGCGCCGCGTCGCCGCGCTGATGCGCGCTTGCGCCGCTGCCACTTCGCCCACGCGCAGTTCGACGTCCAACTCGCGCCGGTCCATCAGTTCCTGCAATGCGGTATTGGCGTCATCGAGCTTGACTTGCGCGTGTTCCACATTGCCGCGCAGCGCCGCGACCTCTTGTGCGTCCGGACTGTACAGCGTGTCGAGCGCGTCTTCGGCAGCGTCGCGGTTCGCTTGCTCAAGTTCGACCTGCTTGCGCGCGCGCTCCACTTCGACAGAGTCGGGGTTGTTCAATTCGTCCAAATGCTCTTGCGCCGCGTTGTAGTCTGCCAGCGCCTTGTCGTAGTGCGTCTGCAATTGAGTCGCTTCAATATTGCCGTCAGTCAGCCTGTCCAGCGCCTCTTGTGCTTCGTCTCGCGCCTGTTCTGCCTGTGTCAGTGCGGACTGCGCCGACGACACGCTTGCGTTGTGCTGCGCCTGTCGCTCTTCGAGGTCGTTGCGCGCGGCGGCGAGGCTGTCGTGTGCGTTGCGCATATCGCGCTCAACGCAGAAATCGCCATTCGTGCTGGCAGTGTCGGACTGACGGATGGGTCCGTATGTGTAATGGTCGCAGCGCGTCTGAATCTGGTTGCTGGTGGGGTAGAGCGCCATCCAGCCGAATATCTTCAACTCGTTCCAGCGCGTGTCCGGGTTGTCTTCGAGCCGCGCGTTGGGAAACAAGTAGTCGTAGTCGCGCGTGAACACCTGCTCCGGGTCGAACGCTACGGACGCGAAGAAGTCCTGCGGCGTCATGTCCAAGTCCTCATCGGTGGCGGTTATACCCGTCCACTTGTATATTACATTGGCGTAGTCGTGCAGCCGTTCGTCGTATGTGTTCTGCGCGGTGGTCAGGGCGTTGTCGCTGAGCGCCATCGCGTTCTGCTCCGCTACGGCAAGGTCGCGCTCGGCAATCTCAAGCGCGTTCATCGCATCGGCGAGGTCGCCGTCAAGCGCGAGTTCCGCGTCTCGCAGTACGACCCTAGCCTGCGCAACGGCATCTTCTGCCGCGGCGATGACTTCGGGCTTGGGCGTCAGCAGTTCATCTAGCGTCTCTTGCGCAGTCTGCGCTTGCAGTTCGGCGTCCGCGATTTCCGATTCCGCCTGCGCTATGAGTTCCCGCTTGGGGTTGAGGAGCTCGTGTAGGGCTTCTTGCTCGTCGTGCAGCGCGAGCGCGGCGTCAACTATAGCCTTCTCCGCATCGGCAATTTGCGTCTTGGGCTGCTTCGCGTCTTCAAGCGCCAGCAGCGCGTCAGCGTGCTCCATACGCGCTTGGGCGATTGCGAGTCCCAGGTCTGCCGTGCTCTCGGTGTCTAGGCGTGCGAGCGGCTGTCCAGCGGTTACCACTTCGCCTTCGTTGACTAGGATTTCGTCCACGAAGCCGATAGCGCCAAAGACCAAATCTTCCGTGTTGGTGAATGTGATGCTTCCGTTGATGGAGATTTGCGTCTGCAAGGTTCCATCGCGCGCAGGTATCAGCCGTTCGTTCTCCGCCAACCCCGCCTCGCCGTCTGCGGCGCCGAACGGTGGCAATCCCGTGAACCGGCTCAGCGCGCCGTAGCCCACGACCGCGACGATGGCGACGCAAGCAAGAATAATCAGCAACCTTCGCCGCAAGCGTCCGCCGCCCAACTGTGCCCGATTGACCATATATGAATCTCCCGAATGCGCCCAATAGCCCAATAAACTAGCGGCACTTCACTGGCAAGACGCGCCCAGCGCTTTGCCAGCATGACCTATCAATGTTAGCAGAGCGCGTCGCAGTATGCCGCCGCATGCCAAAAAGCCCCATCATAGACTACAACGCCGCTTGAAAGTGAGGGATAGCGCCCGATAGCCTTTGTATGTTCATCAGATGGCGACAGATGTGAATGGATTTGCTCCCATCATAACACTCCCTCATTCTACCTTCTCCCACAAGAAGGAATGGACAATTCGAGCGGCATTTAAGATGAGGTTATGGATATGGACGACAATAGATGGCAAACACTCATCGCGGACTTCGAGACGCACCTGCGAGCAGAAAAAGACTTGGCGGGCTTGACTATCCGCAACTATAAGGCGGACTTGCAGCCGCTGCACGAGTTCATGTGCGCGAGGGGCATCGACGAAATGCACGAGCTCGACCGAATCACACTGCGCGGCTATCTTGCGTGGCTTACCGAATTAGGCTATGTCCGGCATAGCGTATCGCGCAAGCTCAGCACGCTGCGCACATTCTTGAAGTGGCTGTCGCGCAAAGGCATCATTGAAGGCGACCCGCTGCCCAAGCGCGGCATGATGCGTGTGCCAAAGCGGCTGCCCCGCTTCCTGTCCCAGGAACAGGCAGACAGGCTGATGGACACGCCGGACACCGCCAAGCCGACCGGTCTGCGCGACCAAGCGCTGCTCGAAGTAATCTACGGTGCGGGGTTGCGCGTCAGCGAGGCGAGCAACCTGCGCGTAACCGACCTCAACCTGTCCACGCGCGAGATTCGCGTGCGCGGCAAGGGTTCCAAAGAGCGCGTGGTGCTTATAGGGCAGACCGCGAAGAACGCGCTGTCGCTATATCTGCGAGACGGCCGTCCCAAACTAGCAGGCAAAGGCAGCGACTTCACTCTGTTCCTAAACCGATTCGGTGGCAGACTAAGCCAGCGCAGCATCCAAGAAAAGGTGCGGCGATACAGCATGAAGGCGGCGCTGCCGGAAGGCGTGCATACGCACACGCTGCGCCATTCCTACGCCACGCACCTCCTGGAAGGCGGCGCAGACCTGCGCGTAGTCCAAGAGCTAATGGGTCACGCTACCCCCGCCACCACGCAAATCTATACCCATGTAACCAATGCCCAGGCGAAGCAGGTGTACATGGCGGCGCATCCAAGATCTAGGCGGGATGGGAAAGAGGAATAGCGCTGATCCTGCATCGTTGTAGCACCCATTCGAATATCCTCGCGCTCTGTTATTCCGAACCGCAGCGCAGCGAAATGACAGGGATTTTGCCGTGTCCCTATATCCGGAGTTACGAGAGGATGATGGACGCCATGTCTCGCTATTGCCTGTAGATTTGTATAAGTGACCATTCCGTAGTCCATATCCCCACCACGCGGTATTGCCTTAAGGCGCTTGTTAATGTAGAGTACGCCTCAAGTAGGCGACTGGGTGTCGCGCTACTATTGAGGAAGAGCGAAAGTTGTTCTTTTGGGAGGACATTAACTACCGCAAGGAGAATTGTGTATGACTACCGCTACTCCATCCGCCGCCTTTGGCGCCAGCATCAAGCGACGCGAGGACCCACGCCTGATTACTGGCAGAGGCACTTATGTAGATGACATCAAGCTCGTGGGAATGCTGCACATGGCGCTCGTTCGCAGTCCGTATGCCCACGCCAACATTACCGGCATAGACACGACAGCAGCAAGCGCCGCTGACGGCGTGGTCGCGGTCCTCACCGGCGAAGACATCGGCGAGGAAATCGGGTTGCCGTGCGGCTGGGTCGTGCCGGATACCATCGAAGTGCCACATCCGCCGCTGGCAATCGGCAAGGTGCGCTGCGTTGGCGATGCCGTTGTCGCCGTCATAGCAGATAGCGCGTCCGCAGCAGCCGATGCCGCCGAACTGGTCGAAGTCGGCTACGATGTGCTGCCGGCAGCCGTCAACGCCGAGCTCGCCACGAAGGACGGCGCGGCGCAGGTGCACGATTCCGCGCCGAATAACGTCGGCTTCGAGTGGGAAGTCGGCGGCGGCGATATGGAAGCCGCCGGCGCATCCGCAGAGGTACGAGTTTCTGAGCGAATCGTCAATCAGCGCCTCATCCCTAACTCCATGGAGGGCAGGGCTGTCGTCGCGGACTATAACCCCGGCACAAATCAGGTTACGGTTTGGACCTCGTCGCAGATTCCGCATCTGGTTCGCCTGCTGCTCGCGCTAGTTACCGGGCATCCTGAGCATCAGATTCGCGTGGTTGCGCCCGATGTCGGCGGCGGCTTTGGCTGCAAACTTTACCTGTACGCCGAAGAGGTTATCGCGTTTGTCGCGGCGAAGCAGATTGGCCGCCCGATCAAGTGGATTGAAGAGCGGCAGGAAAACTACCTCGCCACTACGCACGGCCGCGACCACATCGGCGACTGGGAGATAATGGGCAACCGCGACGGCACCATTACAGGTATTCAGGGCACGATATACGCTAATATGGGCGCATACCTGTCCACCTTCGCGCCTGCCATTCCGACATACCTGTTCGGGCTGATGCTGGTCGGCCCATACAAGATTGAAAATGTGCACTGTAAGGTCATCGGCGTGTTCACGAACACAACGCCTGTTGATGCCTATCGCGGCGCGGGCAGGCCGGAAGCGACCTATGTCGTTGAGCGCATGCTCGACAGGTTCGCAGCCGAGATTGGAATGGATCCGGCAGAAGTGCGCCGAAAGAATCTCATCGAGCCGTTCGAGGACGGTTACGAAGTGGCGACCGGTGTCAGCTACGACAGCGGCGACTACGAGAACGCGCTCGACCTCGCACTCTCGATGATCGGCTACGACGACTTTCGCAAGGAACAGGCGGAAGCGCGAGAGCAGGGCAGGTACATTGGCGTCGGCTTGTCCACCTATGTCGAAATTTGCGGTATGGCGCCGTCTGCGGTCGCATACTCGCTCGGCGCGCGCGCAGGCGTCTGGGAAAGTTCGCTCGTCCGCGTGCATCCCACCGGCAAGGTAACCGTGTACAGCGGCTCGTCCGGACACGGGCAAGGACACGAGACGACATTCGCCCAATTGGCGGCGTCCGAGCTGGGTGTGCCGGTCGAGGATGTCGAAGTCGTGGAGAGCGACACAGCGCAGGTGCAGCAGGGCACCGGCACATTCGGCAGCCGCAGCGCGGTCGTGGGCGGCACTGCCATCCACATGAGCGTCGAGAAAATCAAGGACAAGGCGAAGCAGATTGCGGCGCACATGCTCGAAGCATCGCCGGAAGACATCGTGTACGAGGACGGTCAACTCTTCGTTCAAGGCGCGCCTGCAGAGGCGAAGTCGTTCCAAGAGGTCGCGCTCGCCGCGTACTGGTACGACGGTCTGCCCGAAGGCGTCGAACCGGGTTTGGAAGCGACCAGCATCTATGACCCGGAAAACTTCACCTGGCCCTTTGGCACGCACATCTGCACCGTCGAAGTTGACGCGGACACGGGCGATGTATCTGTGCTGCGATACGTCGCGGTTGACGATGTGGGCAATGTCATCAACCCGATGATTGTCGAGGGCATGGTGCACGGCGGCGTGGCGCAGGGCATCGGACAGGCGCTCTGGGAAGAAGGCGTGTACGACGACGACGGTCAGCTTATCACGGGCAGCATGCTCGACTACGCAGTGCCGCAAGCCGCAAGCCTGCCAGCGTTCGAGACCGCCCGCACGGTAACGCCGTCGCCAACCAACCCGCTCGGAGTTAAGGGCGCAGGCGAGACCGGCACAATCGCCGCATCGCCCGCTGTCATCAACGCTGTCGTGGACGCGCTGTCGCATCTCGGCGTCAAGCACCTGGACATGCCCGCTAAGGCAGAAAAGGTCTGGCGCATAATGCAAGACGCGTAAAGCGACATCCACACCGGCGCGTCCGCAAAGACGACCCGGTATAGTTGGCAAAGACAGGGGGCAGGTCATACAATCAACCTGCCCCCTTTTGCCGAATTGGGCACATCTACGACGTCGATGTCAAAGTACATTTCACATCAAGGCGGTGCAAATCTGAACAGGTAGGGGGAATCGCCACTCCCCGCAACTCTCGTGCTCTATCCGGATACCAATAGCAACTGGCAAATCCACGCTTTACAGGAAAAACCTTGTCACAAACCCACGATCCATCTCACGACCCCATACGCGACATCCTAGACCGACTCGCGTACGAAAACTACGTCGGCGACCCCGCAATTGCCACTTCCATCTACATGGCACAGACGCTCCAACGCCCGCTGCTCATTGAAGGACGCGCCGGTGTGGGCAAGACCGAGATCGCCAATGTGATGGCGCGCCTGCTGGACACGCGTCTCATCCGCCTGCAGTGCTACGAAGGATTGGATGTTTCTACCGCGCTGTACGAATGGAATTACCAGCGCCAGATGCTATGGATAAAGCTGAACGAGAACGCCGAAACTTCCGTGCAACAACGCGAGGAGGAAATCTTCAGTGAGTCGTTCTTGCTCAAGCGCCCGCTGCTCGCCGCGCTAACCGAGCCTGAAAAGCAGCCCGTGCTGCTGATTGACGAAGTTGACCGCGCCGACGAAGAATTCGAGGCATTCCTGCTTGAAGTGCTGTCCGAGTTTCAAGCTACGATACCGGAAATTGGCACGATACGGGCGCAGCACCCGCCGTTCGTCGTGCTCACTTCTAATCGCACGCGCGACCTCTCGGACGCGCTCCGCCGCCGATGTCTGTATCTGTGGATAGACTACCCGGACATCGACAAGGAACTGCGCATCGTCCGCGCGAAGGTGGACGGCATCGAAGATAAGCTTGCGCGGCAGGTCGTGCGCTTCGTGGACAGCGCGCGCCGCACAGGGCTGGACAAAGTGCCCGGCATCGCCGAAACGCTCGACTGGGCGCGCGCCATGGTCGTGCTGCATCTCGACCACCTGGACTACGAAGCCGTAGATCGCACGCTCGGCGCCATCATCAAAGACGCGGACGACCTAGAACGCTTTCGCAAGCAGTCGATTGAAGAGATTCTGGCGAAGATATAATGACAAGTTATTCAGTATCTCGGTCATTCAGTTAGCAGGTTGAGTATGCGCGGCACTTGGAGGTTTCCGATGATATTCAATCAGCGGACGGAAAATGAACACATTAGAGATCAGAGTACGCAGAATAGGCATCGCATCAGGCGCGCTGATAGTTGGGTGGAGTTGAGCCGACGGGAGGGAATATCGGATGACGAAAAATTCATCGCATTATGGATTGCGTTCAATTCCGCTTATGGGGATGAAGGTTCTAGGCTAAACTCAGAAGATCGAGAATACGTTGAATCTTATCGTTTCATGAATTTTCTGAAGGAGATAGTGGATAGAGATGAAGATGGCGTGATTGGTGACACTCTTTGGAATCGGCATAGCCCGATTGTCATTGGTTTGGTGGGTAACAAGTACATTTACGAACCCTACTGGGATTGGGTTAGAAAAGGCATGCCTGAAGACCACGATTGGCAGGCCAGATTCAAGAGAGACACATCAAGAGTGAATGAGGAACTTAAACCCCACAGAAATCGTAACGTGGGTACTGTCCTCAGGCTGGTTTTTAATCGTCTCTATACACTCCGTAATCAAGTTTTCCATGGTGGCACTACCTACGCGGTAGGCGTGGGAAGAGGACAGATTCAAGACGGCGCAATTCTGATGTCAATTCTTGTCCCTGCTATCTTGGATGTAATGCGGTGCGACATAGCAATGAACCCTGACTCGGATATTTGGGGAACATTGGCTTATCCGACACACCCACGAAACGCTTCGTAACATGTAATGTCGAATATGCTTCCATTCAAAGACGATTATTCGATAGCGAAAGGTCTGAAATATGCCAAGAATGACGGGAAAGCGCGCGCTTATGGAAATGCTCCGGGCGGAAGGCGTCGAGTATATTTTCGGCAATCCGGGCACGAGCGAAGGGCCGATCCTCGACGAGTTGGAGGACTACCCGGGCATTCGCTACATGCTCACCACGCAGGAAGGTGCGGCGATGGGCATGGCGGACGCGTATGCCCGCCATCGCGGCGAGCCTGCGTTCGTCAACTTGCACATCGAGACCGGCCTAGCCAACGGTATTAGCCTGCTCGCCAACTCCGCCGAGGGCAACACACCGCTCGTCCTGACTTCCGCGAACAAGGACATCCGCAAGCTCGCCGAGGGGCGCACGAATCTTGTGGAGATGGTCAGCCAATTCTGCAAGTGGAGCGCCGAGGTAACACACCCGGAGCAAGTGCCGAGCGTGATGCGCCGCGCATTCAACGAGGCGAAGACGCCGCCGATGGGTCCCGTGTATGTCGCCTTCTCCGCGAACGCGCTGGACGATGAAGCGGAAGTGAGCATAGTGCCGTCGCACAAGACATACTCGCGCACTGCCCCCGATGCGAACGCTATTGACGAAGCCGCGAACATCCTCGCAGGCTCCGCGAATCCGGTGCTGATTGTCGGCGACGGTGTAGGGCGATCCCACGCATCCGGGGAGGCAGCGCGCCTAGCCGAGACACTTGGCGCGAAGGTTTATGCCAGCTTCTACTCGCATGTGAACTTCCCGACCAGTCATCCACAGTATCTCGGCATGGCAAACCCCACCATGCCGGATGACAAGGCGCTGCTGGCGGACGCGGACGCCGTCGTAGCGGTCGGCACGCCGGTATTCCCGGGGTACTTCTACTTTTCGGGCAGCGTGCTGAATCCGGAAGTAAACTTGATTCACATAGACGCGGACTCCACGCATATAGGCAGGACTGAGCCGACAGAAGTTGGTATCGTCGCAGACCCGCGCACTGCTATGTCCGCACTCGCCGATGCGCTCGAACTGCGAATGAGCGGCGCGGCAAGAGAGGCGGCGATAGGACGCGCCGCATCGGTCGCTGAAGAGAAGGCAGCGCAGCAAGCGGCTTGGCAGGCGCGGCTCGAATCGCGTAAGGACATCAATCCGATGTCCGCCGAGCGCATGATGACCGAGATTGCAGCCGCACTGCCCGACGACGCGATTGTCGTTGATGATTCCGTTACCACACGCACGTCCATATTTGGCGCGCTGGATTTCGATGAACCGGGCAGTTTGATAGGAATCACCGGCGGCGCGCTCGGCTGGGGAATGGGCGGCACGATGGGTGCGAAGATGGCGAATCCCGATAGGCCAGTTATCGGCATAATCGGCGACGGCAGCGCGATGATGACCGTACAAGCACTGTGGACGGCCGCGAACTCCGACATTCCGGTTGTCTATGTCATTTGCAACAATCGCGCGTATCGGGTGCTCAAGTTGAACATGAACCTGTACAAACGCGAAATCTTGGGCGAAGAAATTCCCCAAAGCGAGTATATCGCCATGGATTTCCCCACACCATTCGACATCGCCGCAATCGCGAACGCAATGGGCGTGCACGGCATCAAGATATCCGACCCCACCGAAATCGCCCCAGCCTTGCGCGACGCTATCGCGCTAGGCAAGCCGGCCGTGCTAGACATATCCATAGACGGCGCTGTATAGCCCCTTCATCGCTTTCATATGTTCTTTATTCAATAATTCATTCCCCTTCCTGGGCTGACTGGGGTATGTGTACTTTGAGAGTGAATGGGCGGGGTACAATGACGGTAGGGGTAACCGACCGGTCGCCCCTACGAAGAACGCATATTGGTTACGGAAAGCAATACATGCCCCGCTGACCCCGCTCATTTCTCTCATGCTGCGCCGTCAAGAAACTCGCAATTCCCCTTTAACCGGCGCGTCGTTTCGTTGTAATATGGCGGATGAGGTCAAGCACATGCGCCATATACTTCACGCAGACTTCGACGCCTTCTACGCGTCCGTCGAACAGCTGGACAGACCGCACTTACGCGGCAAGCCGGTCGTTGTCGGCGGCAGCGCAGAAGGGCGTGGCGTAGTCGCGTCCGCATCTTACGAGGCGCGCGAATTTGGCGTGCGCTCCGCAATGCCGATGCGAACCGCGCAGCGGTTATGTCCCCAAGCAATCCGCGTTGGCGCGCGATTTGAACGATACCGTGAAATATCGCGCGATGTGATGTCCATATTCCGCGACCTGACGCCACTCGTTGAGCCACTCTCGCTAGATGAAGCGTATCTCGATGTAACCGCTGTCGTGGAAGATGACAACCAGCCCGCCGAAATCGCAGCCGCGCTCAAACGCCGCGTCAAGAACGAGCTAGGTCTGACCATATCGATCGGCGTGGCGACAACCAAATCCGTCGCCAAGATAGCGTCCGACATGGACAAGCCGGACGGTCTGACCGTCGTGGCGCCGGGGGAAGAGCGGGTATTCCTCGCGCCGCTGCCGATACGCGACCTGTGGGGTGTCGGACCGAAGACCGCCGAACGGCTCATAGCGGCTGGTATTGAGACCATCTCGGACATCGCAGAGTGCGACGCGGACTGGCTGCGGGAGAATTTTGGTAAGCATGGCGAGCAGATGCAGCGGTTCGCGTGTGGCATTGACGACAGCCCAGTCGTTGTCAGCCGCGAGACAAAGTCCGTCAGCGCAGAAACGACATTCGCACAGGACATCGGAGACCCGGACGCGCTTCAAGAGGTGGTGGACCGTCTTAGCCAGCGTGTCGCGCAGCAACTGCGGCGCAAGCAACTGCAAGGGCGCACGGTCAAGCTCAAGCTGCGCCTGTCGGACTTCACGACATTCACCCGTCAGCGCACGCTGCCGTACTCGGTACAATCTGCCACAGACCTGTCGCAGCCCGCCGGCGAACTGCTGCGCGCCGAACTATACGGGCGTAGGCGTTTTAGGCTTATTGGTGTTGGCGTGTCCGGCTTCGAACAATCCGAGGCGCATCCCGAAGAGCCGCGCCAACTCAGATTCACGGGTTTTGGCTGATGGATACAATTTCACTAGCAAGCGAACTTACTGTGCTCGCGCCGGATGGCTCCGAGATACGCGAACTCGTCGCCGTGAGCGGTGGCAGCATGGTTCATTGCACACTGCCAAGCGGCGCGACATCAGCCGCCGTAAGGCACCGCACCGTCGAAGAAGTCTGGTACTTCCTGCAAGGTCGAGGTCAAGTCTGGCGCAAGAGCGAGTCCGCGGAATCCGTCGTGGATGTACAGCCGGGCACCTCCCTAAACATCACAGTCGGCACGCACTTCCAATTCCGCAACACCAGAGACGAACCCCTGCAATTCATCATAGTTACCATCCCACCTTGGCCCGGCGAAGACGAAGCCGTGCGAGTGGAAGATTACTGGGATGTGCGCTAGTATGGACTGCGGGTACATTTTCGATGCACAGACGCCGTTCAGCTGCAATTTTCCTTCGAGGAATTCCCCATGGATGAATGGCTAGCTAAACTATCACACCCTGCTCCCTAAGCTCCGGCAGCTCATCCGCCGACACATCCAGCATTTCCGTCAGGATGTCGTCCGTATGCTCGCTGTAGAGCGGCGCGGGTTCTACTTCGACGGGCGACTTGTCTAACTTGATAGGGCAGCCAATCATCTGATATTCGCCGCGCGCCGGGTCGTCCACATCCACGACCATATCTCGCGCCGCCAGATGCTCGTTGGACAGTACTTCCTCCGGGCTGATGACCGCGCCGCACCAGACGCCCGCCGCCGCCAGCGCTTCCATCGCCGCGTACTTGTGGTGCTGCATAGTCCAGCCGCTGACGATTTCCATAATGTCGTCGCCCCGCTCCGCACGCATCTCTTCCGTCGAATACAGCTCGTCGCCAATCAGGTCCGCGCGGCCTATGACGGCGAGTACCGTCTCCCAGAGTGCGCCCGCGAGGTGAATCATCACATAGTCGTCGGGGCCGCCGGGAGCGCAAGGGAATATCATCGGAATGCCTCTGCCGCCGCGGTCACCGGGGCGCTCGTTCGGTGTGCCGAGCGACAGGCTGCGTATCAGTCGATAGCGCATTAGGTTGACGATGCCGTCCTGCATTGACACTTCGAGGTGCTGGCCTTCGCCAGAGTTGTCGAGTTGCCGCAGCGCCGCGAGAATACCGATAGCGGTGTGCAAGCCCGTGCCGGAGTCGCCCGCGCCGATTGGCGACGGTATCGGTGGTAAGTCTGCGAACCCGTTGGATGCGATCGCACCGCCCGTCGCCTGCGCCGCCACTTCGAAGCTGCGATATTCGCTCCAGGGACCATATTCGCCAAAGCCCTTTATGCTCGCGTGGATGACGCGCGGGTTGATTTCGTTCAGTCGAGAGTAGCCGATGCCGAGCCGCTCCATCACTCCCTTCGAGAAATTTTCCAGCACGACATCCGCCCACAGCACTAGCTTCTCGAACAGCTGCTTGCCGCGCTCTGTCTTGAGGTTGAGCGTGATGGCGCGCTTGTTGTTATTGAAGATGGTGTAATACACGCTGTCCACGCCGTCGATGTGCGCCTGCTCCCAGCGCGTGTTGTCGCCGCCGACGGTGTCCTCCAACTTGATGACATCCGCGCCAAGAAACGCCAGCAACTGGGCGCACGACGGACCCGCTTGCACGCGGCTCATATCCAGTATCTTCACTCCCGAAAGCGCCTTGTCCATGTCGCACCTCTGCCGTTTGAAATTGACCGTGTCTATGAGTGTTATTGCGCCGATTATATCAGGTAGAGCCGAGACGTGAACCCGGGAAATCGCGGTATCCGCGCACGAAGTCGTCGATGTCTGTCGCCTGCCGCCCTTCTATCTGCAAGCGCAGTAGCAGCAGCAAGTCATCCCCACACACGACTGCGATGCCCTGCGGATTCTCGACAACCTCGCCCGGCTCTTGCCGTTCAAATGACTCATCGCCCAATTCTTCGAACGCGCCGATACCGATAGCCGTTGCCTGATGCACCTTTAGCTGTCTGCCGTTCCAGCGCGTGAAGCTGCCGGGCCAAGGATGATATGCTCGCACCTGCCGCGCAATGTGATCCGCCGAATTCGTCCAGTCGATTGCTCCATCTTCGCGCGTAAGCAATCGGGTAATCGTCGCGTCCGCTTCGCGCTGCGGCATCGCATTGGCTGCGCCATCACGGCATTGAGGAAGGCATTCGGCGAGTAGTTGCGCGCCAATCTTGAACAGGCGCGGCGTCAGATCTGCGGTCGTCTCTTCTGCGCCAATCTGCGTATCGCGCTGGGCGATGATTGGCCCGGAATCCATGCCCTCGTCCAAGCGCATCAGCGTAACGCCGGTCGTCGTATCGCCATTCAATATCGCGGACGCCACCGGCGACGGACCGCGATACTTCGGGAGCAAAGACGGGTGCAGATTCAGCGCGCCCAATGGCGGGACTGCGAGCGTGTCGGCGGGCAGGAACAACCCATACGCAACCACAACGATGACATCGGGCTGCAGCGCGGCAAGTTGCGCGCGTGCCTCCGCGTCGCGCCTGAGCGATGCGGGCTGAAAAACAGACAGCCCGCGTTCAATTGCCGCCTGCTTTACCGGCGGCGCGGTGAGTCGTCTGCCGCGCCCGGAACGCCTATCAGGCTTCGTATAGACGCCGGTGATTTCGCAGCCCACCTGAAGCAGTGCATCGAGAGCCGGCACCGCAAACTCAGGCGTGCCCATGAAGACGACTCGCAGTCCCGCGCCATTATCCACGCCATTATCCGCGCTAGTTGCCATCGCACACCCCGTCTTCGCAGCACATGGCGAAGTCCGATTCGATGTTGTGGAATTGTACGCTATTGCCAATTTCGATTCCGAAGTCGCTCACTTCGCCGGCGTTTATCTCGAATGTATATGCGGCGGGCACGGCAGACTGATATATCGCCAGTTGCGAAGATGGGGTGTCGGGCGAGGCGTGCTGCACGTTTTCAGTAAGATAGACTACGGTGCAGTCTTCGCCGACCCATATGAAATCTAGCGGGAAGCGCATACCTTTCATCCAGAACGATGATGCGTATCCGGTCTCAAAGATGAACAGCATGCCCGTCTGCTCCGGCAGGTTGTCCCGTTCGCCCAAGCCTTTGCTGCGGAGCGCTGGAGTGTCGGCGATCAAGACGCTGAATCTGGCGTCGTCAATGGTCAAGTAGGGACCTGTTGGTGTAGGAGTCGGCGTGACTGTCGGCTCGGACGTTGGCGTGGGAATTGGTGTGGATGTCGCAGTTGGCGCAGGTGTAGAGGTTGGCGCAGGCGTCATTGTAGCGGTAGGCAATGCGGTTCGAGTCGCGCTTGGCAATGGCGTGTGTTTAGGGGCGGGCAGAACGGCAGGCGGTGGCGTGGCAGTTGTGGCAGTTGTTGTTGCCATTGCCGTCGCGGGCTGTGTTACGGGCTGGCCGTTGTTTGACGCGCATGCCGCGACGGATGCTAACAGGATGAATGCGGCAGCGAAAGTCGCGATACGGACGAACATAGCGCTATGCCAGATGTACCAGAGTCGCGCCGTCGCCGCCGCGCTCTCGTGCCTCTGCTTCGAACGACCTTGCCAGCGGGTGCCTCGTCAGATGTTCTCGAACTGCGTTTCGCAGGATGCCCTTGCCGCGCCCATGTATCACGCGCACAGAGTTGAACCCGTCGCGCACTGCCTTGTCCAAGAACAGTTCAAGCTCGGCAAGCGATTCGTCGGCGCGCATTCCGCGCACATCCAGCTCGGTTGAATCTAGCATCGGTCCTATCTTGATGCTGACCTCCGGCTTAGATTGTTCGGGCTGCTGTTCAATTAGCGATAGGCGAGACGGCTGCACCTGAATTCGCACATTGCCGATGCCAACCTCGGCGTCGCTGCCGTTTTCCGGCAACGACACGAGCACGCCGCCGAGATTCAGCCCGCGCACGAACACTTTGTCACCGACTTCCAATTCATGCGGCATCTCACGGACGGGCGTTGACGGCGGCACGGCTGCGCGTTCTGCCGCAATCTCCTCGCGCAGGCGTCGGATGTCCTCGCGCGCGTCTTCCGTTTGCACGACGCCGGACGAACCGGCAGGCGTTCCCCACGAAAGCGATGCTTCTGCTGCTTTCAGCCTGCGCTGCGTCTCGTCGAACTGCGCCAATACGCCGCGCCGCAAGCCCTCTACCATATCGTCGCGGTGCGTTATCAGATATTCAATCTGCTCGTCCAGTTGCTGGCGAAGTGCGTCCGCCTTGCCGCGCGACTGCTCCGCATCTAGCAGCAGCGCTTGCAGCTGATTGCGCTCGCGCTGCAACTCGGTCAGCCAGTCTTCGAAGCGCAGGTATTGCGGCTCAATAGCGCCCTGCGCATTCTCCAAGATGTGCTCCGGCAGCCCTAGGCTTGCGGCGATCGCCATTGCGTAGCTACGGCCGGGTATCCCCAGTGTCAGATGATATGTCGGCGTCAGCGAATCGGCGTCCAACTGCACGCTGGAATTCATCATGCCCGGCGAAGTCTCCGCGAACGCCGCCACGCTGCGATGATGCGTGGTCGCTATCGTGGACACCTTTCTGCCCGCCAAGTCTTCGAGAATCGCCCGCGCGAGAGCCGATCCCTCTTCAGCGTCCGTGCTGGTGCCGAGTTCGTCCAGCAATATGAGCGATTCGGGAGTCGCCGCGCCGAGAATCTCGATGACATTGCGCATGTGCGAACTGAATGTGGACACGGACTGTTCGATGCTCTGCTGGTCGCCCACATCGGCGTACACGCCGTCGAATGTGGGCAGCACGCTTCCATCGTCCGCCGGTATCTGCAAGCCCGCTTGGTGCATTAGCGCGAGCAACCCGACCGTCTTCATTGCCACCGTTTTGCCGCCCGTGTTCGGACCAGTAACCACAAGCACCGACCAGTCCGGACCAACGCTCACATTGACCGGCACGACATCCCTGCCCAGCATCGGATGCCGCGCGTTGATGAGCCGCACGCGCATATCGACTGCCGATTGCTCTTTGCTGTCCGTGTCATCATCGGAGTTTGCATCGCTAGGCTTGGCGACTGTGCCGGATGCGGCAGGCGCCGAAGCGCCCGGCGCGAGTTCGGCGGGCGACAATGGTCGAACACCGCGAATGCCGTAGCTATAACGCGCACGCGCCAGTATCAGGTCAAGGCGTGCCGTCAGTTCGCTGCCGCGCTGAATGTCGCGCGCCAATTCGCCAACGAGCGTGGAAAGGTCGCGCAGCACTTTGCGAATTTCGCGCTCTTCCGCGAGTGCGAGTTCGCGCCAAGTGTTGCCAATTTCGACGGTGGAGAACGGTTCGACGAACAGCGTCGCGCCGGTGTTGGACGCGTCGTGGACGATGCCTGGTACGCGGCTGCGCATCTCCGCCTTGACTTGCACGACTAGGCGGTCGTTGCGCACCGAAATCACATTGTCTTGCAGCGCGTTGTCCGACTGCGCGCTCTGAATCAGCGAATTCAGCGAGTTTGTAACGCGCTGGTATGCTTGCCGTATCTGGCTGCGTAGCGCGCGGAGCGTGTGCGTGGCATCGTCGCGCACTATGCCCCTGTCGCCGATGCGCCCGCGAATCTGCCGCGTCAATTCGCTCAGATTGGGTATGCTTTCGGCGAAATCAGCGAGCAGCGGGACATGCTGTCGCACCGCGAGGACGCCGGATTTCGCGCGCGCCTGCACATCGATAGTCTGCGCGACGGCGAGCAATTCCATGCCCGTAAGAATGCCGCCGATGGACGCGCGCACGACCGATTCTTCGATGTCGTCAGGGCAGAACATATCCACCTCGCCCGCCTCGTCAAGCACCGCGCGACCCTCTGCTGTCTCTTGCTGCAGCATAGCGACTTCGTAGTCGTCATACGACGGGCGCAATTTTAGGGCGAGTTGCCGCGCGGGAAAGAAAGTGGCGCGCTCCGCCACCCGCGCGCGTATGACATCGAACTCCAGCAGAGCCTGCGCTCTATCCCGCAACGCAGACCTGCCGTCTTCGACTTCTGATTCTTCCGTGTACACCCGTTGTTGCATTGAACCATTTTATCAGGATTTGTGGGGATGGGTGTAATACTATTCCCGCCTTTAGACCCATTGATTTGAGTAGTTCAGGACAGGCGTGTGATTAAGATGTGAGCATTCTAAAACGCACTATGCCGAATCCTGCGCTCATTCCCGGTTCTGCCTAACTCCTGCGTGACTTGCTCCCTTCTAGCGATGTCTATCAACAGATTTTCCATGTCAGAGTCTTAATTGAAAGTCAGGTACATCCGCTCCCGAACGCCGTTTGCATTCCGGCGCATGAAACCCCTGAACTCGCTATTAGACTACCCGAACTTCTCCGACAGGTCTCTCCACGTCGCACTTGTTCTGTTAATCCGGACAATTGCCTCTATGAAGTTCTTACACCCGCTCTCCTATTTGACATACACTCTGGCGTAGGAGAGAAGAAAATCGTGTATCTTCAGATATTCAGAGCAGTAGTTAGTCTTGTTTCTGCCATGCTTTGAACATAGCATATCCCCAAAATGTCCACACAACCCAATTGCAAACATCTTGTCCATGCGTGCCGAACCTGTCGCCAACAATGTATGATAGGCGGAGGCGAGCTGTTCCACGAAGGAAACGGTGCTTTCTTGGACGACCGCGATTTTCGTGCAAGTAATACCTTCTTTGCGATCGGTTTTATTTGTGCGAAGCCCATAGCCCCAATACAATTGTCGCATCACAAGACAGGCGAGACAGGACGAACGATGGCAGCTACACAGACACACCACATTGCTTACGGCGACGGATACATCAGCGCGGCGTTGCCGGAGCGGACACGCGTTATCGAGGGTAAGCGACCGCTGCCCGCGCTTCCGGATGTCGCGGAGCGCGTGCGCGAGGTCATCGCAAATCCGACCGCGCACGAACCGCTGCATAAGCTGGTGAACGGCAAGTCGAAGGTCGTCATCGCGTTCGACGATGCATCGGGCGCGTACTTCCGCACGCAGCGCACAGACTTTCGCCGGACGGCAATCGAAGTCGTCGTGGAAGAGCTGCGCAAGGCGGGCGTGCCACTGGGCAACATCACACTGCTGCTGTCGCAAGGGCTGCATCGCAAGCTGAGCCGCACCGAGATGGAAACATTCCTCGGCAGGCGGCTGGTGTTGCAGTTCGGGTACAATAACCTGTACTGCCACGACGCCGAAGACCCGTCGCAGATAGTCCATCTCGGCTATACGCGCCGGGGTTTCGATGTAGAAGTGAATCGCGCGATTTTGGACGCCGACCAGTTCATCTACCTGAACACGATGTGGGCGCCATTCAACGGCGGATGGAAATCGACCGCCGTAGGGCTTGGCACTTTCAAGAGCATCCGCCATCATCACCGCCCTTGGCCCATCGCGAGCGGGCAATCGGTTGACGATCCGAAGAACTCGGCGTTCAAGAAGCTAGTATGGGAGCAAGGCGCACTGATAAAGCAGGCGCTTGAGGCGAAGGGACGGCGCGTATTCACGATAGAATCGGTGTACGACAACTCCGAGCCGCGCAAGGACATAATCGAAATCAACGGTGGGCATCCGACCGAAGTGCACCCATACACGCTCGCGGCGATCCAAGAGCAACAGGTCGTGGATGTGCAAGGGCAGTCCGACATTCTGGTGGCTGGCGTGGCGAACTGGAACGAGTGCTACTCCAAGTTCTCCACTGTGAACCCGATCCTTGCGTCGAATCAGGCGATGGCGAACACGGTTATGCAGTTCCAAGGCACGCCGCTGGTGCGCGAAGGCGGCATAGCGATCCTGGCGCATCCACTGACAGCGCAGTTTGACGCGCGGCGGTTCGCGCCGTACAAGGAGTTCTACGACAAGCTTCTGACACAGGAGACCGACCCGTACTGGCTTTGGGAAAACTATGTCGAAGAGTTCGCGCATCGGCCGGAGTTCATACACGGCTATCGATATGGGCACGCATACCATGGCTCGCACCCGTTCTTCATGTGGAACAGTTCAGGCATACCGAAGCGCTACCTCAGCCGTATAATGTTCGCCGGCGTGCGCGATACGGACGCGGCGCGGCGCATGGGCTACGAAGCATTCGAAACGGTCGAAGACGCAGTAGCTGCAGCCGAAGCGGAACTTGGTAATCAGGCAAGCATAACGCTGATGCAGCGGCATCGCCATTTCATTCCGCGTGTAACGGCGGAGTAGGCGCAAGCGAGGGGCAGATTGGCGTACAACGAAGAACTTGCGCTGCGTATTCGGCAGTCGCTAGGAGAACGGTCGGGCATCGTGGAGCGCAAGATGTTCGGTGGACTTTGTTTTATGGCGCATGGCAATATGCTGGGCGGCGTGATGGGCAACGAGGTTATCGTTCGGGTGGGAGCGGAGCGATACGAAGATGCGCTACGACTGCCGCATGCGCGCGAAATGGACTTTACGGGGAGGCCGATGCACGGGTTCGTAGTCGTTGGGGTTGACGGCATTTCCTCTGACGGCGACCTTGCGAACTGGGTTGAGCGGGGGCTGGAGTTTGCTTTGTCGCTGCCGCCGAAGTAGCCTGCGGTTCGGCGTGAAGCATGCCTATTTCGTTGCGTTGCAACCCTTACCTGTCTATAATCTAGGGGATACTTTTGCGCCATCGAGGGCATCCCCGCGAATGATTGACTATGCCACGCTGGAAGCCGGGCAGCCGCTGACCAGCCAATCCATCACCATGGACACCGAATCGGTGAGCGCGTACACCGCAGCGGTGGACGACCGCAGCAGTCCCACGGACGCCGCAGGCGCGCCGCTCGTTCCCCCGATGGCTATCGCCGCGCTCTCCCTTAGCGCCGTCATAAACGCGCTGCAAATTCCCGGCGGCACGATTCACGCCAGCCAAGAACTCGGCTTTGGCGTTGCCGTGCCCGTGGGGGCAACATTAGATTGCAGCGCGACAGTGGCGCAGAACTCGGTGCGGCGCAATTTCCGCTTTCTTGTGGTCAACATGATTGCGGCGGGCGAAAACGGCAGTGTGGTGATGGAAGGCAAAAGTACGATTATGCTGCCCGTGTGATGTACGCTGGCGGCATTTGTCATATCGGATCATATTGGCACAGGCACATCCTACGACTATTGAATAAGATGTTCGGCACAAGATATTCAGCGCGAATTATTCAGCAACAGACACAAGAGCAATGATGACGGCATGGTGGCATTGTCTTGCCGTAGAATGGACAGGAAATGCAGCAAGGCGACACGCTGCCCATAATTGAAAAGACGATAACGCAGCCGCAGATTGCGCGATACGCGGACGCGGCGGGCGACCATAACCCGATACATCTCGATGCCGAGTTTGCCGCCGGTGCTGACTTCGGCGGCACGACGCTCGACGGCACAATCGCGCATGGTATGATGATTCTCGCGTCCATATCCGAGATGCTGACGACGGCATTCGGCGAGGACTGGCTCAACAGCGGCAGCCTGAAGGTGCGCTTTCGCGGTCCGGTATATCCGGGCGAGACCATTGCGACATTCGGCAGTGTCAGGAAGGTCAGCGAATTCGACGATGCGCGGGAATTGAACTGTGCCGTCGGCGTGCGCAAAGACAACGGAGACATCGCAATCAACGGAAACGCGGTCGTGCGTATCGCGAACGGCGCCTAACGCCACAGGAGAGTATGACTTGACCACAACAGATATGCCGGTTCGCATAGCCGTTGACGCTATGGGCGGCGACAACGCGCCCGCCGAAGTGGTTGAAGGCGCAGTAGCGGCGGCGAAACAAGGTGGCGTGCAGATACTGCTTGTCGGCGATCCTGAACAGGTGCAGGCTGAGCTTGCCAAGCACGACACGGCGAATCTGCCGATTATGCCCGTGCCGTCGGAGGGCGTAATAGTCGAAGGCGAAGCGCCTGCGTTGGCTCTCAGGCAAAAGCCGCGCGCGTCCATAATCGTTGCGACCGGATTGGTGAAGCAGGGCAAGGCACACGCGGCGGTCTCTATGGGATCGACCGGCGGTACGATGGCGTCGGCGGCGGTGATACTCGGGCTGTCCGAAGGCGTTGACCGCCCGGCGCTCGGCGGACCGGTCGTTGGCGTGTCGCCCAACACATTCATCATCGATCTTGGCACGAATGTTGATTGCCGCCCTACGCAGATGCTCAGTTTCGCGGTCATCGGCGATGTGTTCGCGCGGCAGTTCTGGGGCATCGGCGAGCCGCGTGTCGCGTTACTCAGCGTTGGCGCGGAAGCGGGCAAGGGCAATCGCCAAGTGCGCGAGGCGACCGAACTGCTCGAAAAGAGCGGACTGCGCTTCATCGGCAACATCGAGGGCGACGACCTAGCAGCCGGCAAGGCGGAAGTGGTCGTGTGCGACGGCTTCGTGGGCAACATAGTGATGAAGCTCACCGAGGGGCTTGGCGGCGCGCTGTCCTCGCACCTGAACAATGCGTTGCGAGACAAGTTTGGAGACGCGGAAGTTGACGCCGTGTTGGAAGAACTTCGCGGTCTGACCAACATCGTTGGGTCGGCCGGCGGCGGTCCGATTTTCGGCGTAAACGGCATCAGCATAGTCGGACACGGTGCGGGGGACGCCGTCGCTGTGCAGCGCGCGATCGCCACCGCCAAGTTCGCCCACGACATCGATTTTATCCCCAAGCTGAACGAGGAAATGGCAGAGGTCTTCGGCAGAGTGCAAGACAATTAGACATCTCGCACGCGCCATTCTTCCGACGACACCATTGCAAATGACTGATAGGCAGGAGCCAAATTGAGCAACTCGGACATCGACGGCATCTCGGATATTGAAGGCAAGACGGCACTCGTAACCGGCGCATCGAAGGGCATTGGCAGGGCGATAAGCCTCGAACTCGCCCGGCTGGGCGTCAATGTCGCGGTGAACTACAACTCGTCCAAGTCCGAAGCGCAAGAGGTCGTGCAAACCATAACCGAGATGGGGGGCGATGCGTTCGCGGTGCATGCTGATGTGAGCGACCTCGATCATGTCAATGCGATGGTGGACAAGGTCAACGACAAGTGGGGCGGTGTGAACATTCTGGTGAACAACGCGGGCATCATCAACGACGGGCTGCTGATGCGCATGTCCGACGAGCAGTGGCACCGCGTCATGGGCGTCAACCTCAACGGCACATTCTTCTGCACGCGCGCGACTTTGCGGCACATGGTCAGGGAACGCTGGGGGCGCGTCATCAACATTGGTTCGGTCGTGGGCATTCGCGGCAATGTCGGCCAGACGAACTACTCGTCATCCAAAGCCGCCATCATCGGATTCACGAAGTCGCTCGCTAAAGAAGTCGCCACACGCAACATCACGGTCAACGCCGTAACTCCGGGCTACATCAGTACGGAGACTGTGGCGGGGCTGACGCAGCGGCAGAAAGACACGATTATGACTTGGATTCCGCAGGGCAAGTTCGGCAACACTGAGGACATTGCGAACATGGTCGGCTACCTAGCCAGCGAGAAGGCGAGCTACGTTACAGGTCAGATTATCAGCGTCGATGGCGGTATGGCGATATAGTGTGCTTGCGCTATATCGGCCGGGCTATATCGGCAGCGATACAAGCGTGAGATTCAAGTCGGCTTGGAACGGCGATGGACAGGGCAGATTTCGCAGGCAAGACGGTTCTGGTGACCGGCGGCTCTAGGGGCATCGGCAAAGCGATCGCGATGGAGTTCGCGGCGCGCGGCGCGGACATCGCCTTCAATTATATTCGCAGCCACAAGGCAGCCGCAGAGACGCAATCCGAGATAGAAGCCCTCGGCGTGCGCTGCCTGCGAGTGCGCGCCCATCTCGGCGATTCGGAGAAGATTCGCGAGTTGTTCGAGCAGGTGCGTGAGACCTACGGCGACATAGACGTGCTGGTGAACAACGCGGCATCCGGCGTGCAGCGATCTGCGTCCGAGCTTGAGGAAAAGCACTGGGATTGGACGCTGAACGTGAATGCCAAAGCGCCGTGGCTGTGCTCCATCGAAGCGTCCAAGATAATGCCCAATGGCGGCAGCATCGTGAACATCACCAGTCAGGGTTCGCACAAGGTGCTGCCGTATTACTTCTCCGTTGGCACATCAAAGGCTGCACTCGAATCGCTCACGCGCTATTTAGCCGTGGAACTCGCGCCGAAGAACATATCGGTGAACGCAGTCTCCGGCGGCTATGTAGAAACCGGCGCGCTAGAGCACTTCCCCAACCGCGAAAGCATGCTCGAATCCGGCCGTAACACGCCCGTCGGCCGCATAGTAAGATCGCAGGACATCGCCCGAGTAGTAGCATTCCTCTGCACCGAAGACGCGGCGATGATTCGCGGACAAGTCATCGTAGTGGACGGAGGATATACGCTGCTGGCTTGACTATGAGACTCGGCAGAAAGTGGTTCGCGGTCATCAATCCTCTGATGGCGCTCGTGCTCAAATCTCCCCTGCATTTCCTGTTCAGCGGCAACATCATGCTGCTTACATTCACAGGGCGCGGCAGCGGGTGCATCTATACGACGCCTGTGAGATACATTCGGAGCGAGGACACGATACGCTGCTTCACATCGCAGAGAACGCGATGGTGGCGCAACATGGCAGGCGGCGCAAGAGTTACGCTGCATGTTGCCGGCAAGACCGTATCCTGTATGGCGATCGCCATATTCGACGATCCCGAAACCGTCCGCCCCGCACTTGAAATCTACCTGCGCCGTTTCCCACAGGATGCCGTATATCATTATGTCCGACTGAATGCCGACGTGACGCTGAACACAGACGACCTAGCCCGCGCCGCGCATAGCGCCGTTCTCATAGAAGCAATGATTGACTGACGCCTAGACAGGCTGACGACCGGCATAATTACTCTTCCCTGGCTTGCGGCACGCGTTCTACGACGACTTCATTGCCGTCGGCCGTCAGCAGCCTCTCGCCTACTTCGGCGTACGCATTTCTGACATACCCCAATCCGACGACACCGTCACTGTCGTGCCGGGCGACTGCTGTGGTGAGCGCGCCGATTTTTCTGCCGTCGTGCAGAAGGTCGGATGGGAGTTCGGGAACGCTGGATTGCATCGATAGGCGGGCTAGTTTTCGTTGCACTTTGTCGTAGGTGTTCAGGCGCGCGACGACTTCTTGCCCGATGTAGCAGCCCTTGTTGAAGCTGATGAAGTCTATCAGTCCTGCTTCTAGCGGGTTGTAGTCTTCGCAGAGTTCGCTGCCATATCCGGCGACGCCGCGCTCAACCCGCGTAACTTCCAGCGCATCCGAACCAACCGGCAGCGCGCCGAACTCTGTCAGCGTCGCGCATAGCGCTTCTTCATCTTCTGCGGCAACGATGAGGTCGCAGGCGAACCCGCCGAGGAAGTCTGTGCGAAGTACGAGTGTGTCAATGTTGCCAAATGAATCTGAAACGGAACTGAACGGTGGGACATCGGAGAGTCCTGCAAATTTGTGCGGCACACTCGCGCCGACGAGCGAGAGTATTGCGGTGCTGTCCGACACATCTTCCACAACGACATCTTCAATAAATGTGTAGAAGTCGATCCACTCGGCGACCCTCTGGCAGGTATCGGGACCGGTTATGACGAGCAGGTGGTCGTCTTGGCGCAAGACATAGAGCAAATCGATGATGCGTCCCTTGTTTGTCGTCAAGACGGTGCCCATCACATCGCCGACTGCGAGATCGTCTAGCTTGTTTGTTGACAGGCGATTGAGCAAGTCTATGGCGTCCGCGCCGCTCACCTTCAGCCGCCCGAGATGCGAACGATCAACCAGAGCGACGCCTTTAGTCAGGGCGTCGTACTCTTCTCGCACCGTAGAATAGACGGCTGCCGGCATTTCAAGCGTTCCACTCTGCGCCATCGCTATATCCTCCTGAAATAGAACAGACCGCCTCCGGCCAAGAGGCGGTCCCGAATATCAATCTATCACTGGGCAGCGCCCTCTGTCCGTCCCTAGACGCTGAACGATGTGCCGCAGCCGCAGGCGGTCTTCGCGTTGGGATTGTTGAAGACGAAGCCCTTGCCGTTCAGCCCGCCGGAGTAGTCCAACTCCGTGCCGGCGAGGAATATGTACGACTTCTTGTCCACATAAAGCTCCAACCCGTGGCTGGTGATAATCTTGTCGTTTTCGCCGGGGCTGTCCACGAGGTCGAGGTCGTAGGTGAGTCCGGAGCAGCCGCCGCCCTTGACGGCAACGCGCAGATTGCAGCCGGGTTTACCCATATCCACTGCGAACTGCCGCACATGCTCTGCCGCGTCCGGCGTGATGGTTATGCTTAGTGGTTCAGGTTGTACTCGCGCCATAGCTGCCTCCTGGCTGATCTGCTCATGTCGATAAGCAAGTGTTCTGCCTACATTCTATTGCGAATGCCGTCAATCGTCAATCATGGTGGATGCGACTCTCAAGGACTCTCGGCTATTTCCGACAAGTGTTAGGCTGGGGCTATGAGTACGGAAGGATTGGGAGAAAGCCTGCTTGGGGCGTTGGCGCAAGTGCCCGATCCCCGCTCAACGCGCGATCGCCGCCGGTGGAGAGTCTGCGCCGCAAGTGATGGCTGTGCTGAGGAATCTTGCGTGATACGAAAGTTATACAGTGGAGAAGTTAAAGTGGCGCGGCAGGCAGTAGGAATATTGACGACTTCTCACACCACATGCTAGGACTTGACCGCGGCCCTTTTGCCGCAGCCCTGTCCTTGATTTTCAGCGATGTTCAGCCATATATCGCCAGTCGCCGCGCTATTCGATTACGCTTGCAATGCCGCCCGCAGGTGTTCCAGCGACAGGTTGCCGCCGCTCATCACTAGCGCGACCTTTTCGCCGCGCAGCCTGTCCTTGATTTTCAGCGCGCCTGCCAGGGACGCCGCCCCCGCGTGTTCGGTTAGGTTGTGCGTGTGCTCCAAGTGCAGCACGATTGCGCGTTCCATCTCCTCGTCGGACACCAGAACGAAGTCGTCCAGCATATCGCGCAATATACCTTGCGTCAGTTCGAAGCCTTGCCCCGTTGCCAAGCCTTCCGCCTTCGATTCCATTGGCGCTTGGACGATTTCGCCGGCTTTCCACGACAGATAAGCTGCCGGCGCTCGCTCTCCCTGCACTGCGATAACCTTCACATTCGGGTTGACGCTCTTAGAAGCGATACAAGCTCCGCACGCGCCGCTGCCGCCGCCAAGAGGCACGATGATGTAGTCCACATCGGGCAGGTCTTCCATAATCTCCAACGTGTATGTGCCGACGCCCGCGATGAGCAAAGGTTCGTTGACCGCGTGGACATAACGATAGCCCTCTTCCTTGGCAAGCCGCTGCGCGTATTCGTTGGACATGTCGAAGTATGGCCCGTGGTGAATGACCTGCGCGCCTAGGCTTTCGATGGACGCCACCTTGCCGGGGTTCGCGCCTTCCGGCACGCAGACGATGCACTTGATGCCCAGAATGCCCGCCGCGTATGCGATGGATTGCCCGTGATTGCCGGACGACGCCGTGATGACACCGCGCCCCTTCTCTTTGTCCGACAGGCGCGACAGCAGGTTGATGCCGCCGCGCATCTTGAACGCGCCAAGACGCTGGTGGTTCTCGTGCTTCACCCAAACTTCGGCATCCAGCAGTTTGTCGAGCGAAAGGTAGTGGTGCAGGGGAGTGCGCGTGATATACGGCGCAATACGTCCCCGCGCGTCTATGACATCGTGTAGTGTTGGTCTATTCCACAATGTAGGGTCTCCTAATTCAAAAGGCTATTGTACTATTGGAAAGGAGGTTTGAAGCCGCCCTTGCCTTCACCCAAATTAGGCAGCCCGTCGCGCAGTACGGCGAATACTTGGTCGTAGTGTTCCATGTATGTGCGCTGAAACTCCGAGCGGGCGCAGCCGAGTTTTTCCGCCATCATGTCGAATGCTCTTTCCCGCGTGCTTGCAACGAACTTGCCGCGCGCGAAGTGGAATGGCTGGGCGATGAACTTCTCGACGCCAGTATCTAGCAGGCTTTCGACGAAGGCGTAAGGCTGGCTGACAAGCAGCAACGGCGTCATCGTGATGCAGGTTTGTACGCCAGCGTTGCTAACCTCGCCTATTGCCTTAAGCCGCGCCATATTGGACGGACAGAACGGCTCGAATGTGCGCCGTATGTCTTCGTCGTCGGTGGTAACGGTCATATTCACCTGCACGCGCCCGCCGTTGGCTTCAATCTGCTGAAACAAGTCAACATCGCGCACGACATCAGGGCTGCGCGTCTGCACCACGAGCTTGGGCTTGTGGCGTGCTTCATCAGTCTTGTACGGCGCATTCAACTCAAAGAGCGCCTTCGTAGTTCCTATCTCTTGAGGAGGCTCATCTTGGCTTGCCAGAATCTTCAACAAGCCGCGTGTTAACTCTAACCTGCGCTCGATTGGCTGATACGGGTCGGTAACGCTGCTCATGTATATGAGGCTTTCGTTGTTCGGTTTCCAATTACCGTTCTTGTCCTTGTGCTTGCCCTTTATCTTCTTTCGCATTAGGTCAATTGCATTGTCTTTGACGCGAACCCACTTGCCCCAATTGTCGCGCTCGTCGGCGGTCGTACTGAAGAACGCAGCGTAGCAGTATGAGCAGCCAAACGAGCAGCCGCTGTACGGATTCAGCGTGAAGTCGTAGGCGTCCATGAAGCCGGTAGCGCGTGTAAGAATATCCCTTGTAGGCGAATAAGATATGTTCGCCTGTCCAATTTTCGGAGGGGACTGCTGCAGGGGAGTATCGTCTGCTGGTGTGGATTGAGTCATGTGAGCCTGTCCAAGGATGCGGTACCAGTGTTTTCACATAGTGCCTCGTGTCAATTTTCAACTTTGATTTGCAATCTTGTCAATTGCTTTGTGTCTATACTATCTCTTATAAGTTCGTTTCCAGCGTCTCCAAATCGTTCCACAGCAAGCGATTCTAGGAGATTGCGATTGACAGATGTCCGTTCATGTTGAGTCAGTTTGATAGTTGTCGTCATATTAGTTTCTGTGCCTTCTATGATGTATTCGCACGGGTCATCGCCAATGGCATCTCGGATGTCTGCGCGAACTTTATTCCGATGTTGCTGTAATTCTTTGATCTTTATGGCAAGGTCGGCATCCAATAAGGCTAGTTGCTCAAGGCGAGTGATGGGTATGTCTTGCTCATCTATGTTTGACATTCTGCTAGTGGTGAAAGCTACTAAGTCTCCAGTCTTGAAGCCACCAAAGATACGCGGTCCCCAGTGTGACTGCCACAAACCGTTGTCAATAGCTACCTTCCCGACATGGCTATGTTCTATGTCACCAGTAAACTTCAAAATTGGGTCTATACACTTGTAGTATGGGGTAACATTTCGAGGCCAAACTCGTTCGACTATATCAGCCTTACCGGAGTGACATGTAATAAATACCTCAATCGGCTCAGAGCCACTGCTCATGTCTGATAGCGCCGTATAGATATCGGCCTCTGATTCATCGTAAAAGGTGTGCAATGCACTTAGCCAGTATTTGGAATATCCGTGGTAGTCGTCAAGTCTGTTCACACTACGCCAGTCAGTGTACCGCTCAACTTTCACGCGATTGAAAGCTTGAACCAGCGGTTCTAAATCTTCCCTTTTAGCACGAGCGTAAAAGGCATTCGCCAATTCGACGCCTAAATCCATCATAGTCGTTGATGTGTCGATGCAATCCATTCGTATTTGCTTAACTTGTACGCCCGATTCCAGAGCGTCCGCCACTGCCAGTACCAAGCCGAAAGCCATAGATAAAGAGCCAGCTCCAAGGTCCACTACTTGTAAATCGTCCATGTTTGCAGCTTCATTCTCAGTTTGGGTGCTCTTGATCAGAGAATAAGCCAAATTGATGTGACTTAATTGGTATCGCAGCACATATTGCAATGCGACCATCGGATTCTGATAGTCGGGTGAATTTCCACTGTTCTTGAGAAGGTCTATGCTGACTCTTGACCTATTCACGTAACTGACAATATCGGGCGGACTCATATCAGTTGTAATCCGCTTGAACTCTGCTTCCAAGACATTCGCAAAGGCGTGGTCAAAGCAATGCGCAACTGCGTCAATGTTGCGCTCTGTCCACGAATTCTGATAACGCGCTGTGACCGGCATAACTGCTCAACCCGAACTGTATTGATTAAGGTTACGATAGGCGAAGTTTATCATGATTCCTCACGAGCGAACCGGGACGCTCTCCACACTCCGATCTGCTGCCTACCGTTCCCGTTCTGCGACACGCGTCGGTATCACCTCACCTGCGTTTCGCCTCTGATTATTTCCCCCACCACTTATGTTGAAACGCCCAGCCTGTCGGCAAGCTCCGCTCCGTCATCCTGATGTACTCTATCTCTTCTTCTAAATGCTCGCCCGGTGGTATGGGAGTGTCGGAGAATATCTTATTTCCGTCGCTGTTGAATGCCAGCCCGTTTGCGCTAGTTGCCATACTGGTTTGTTGCCCATAATGTGATTGTCTATTCTGAACAGTCGGTTTATGCTGCCGCATCGAGCATTGCGAAAAGTTACGCGCATAAGACATTCATTGCCATATCCCAGCCATGATATTATATGATGCTAGGCGGTATATTTCCCTATGCCTGGCGCGACAACTAATTGCTAACCTCTAATCACTAAAGACTACAAACTTTCCATGAACATATTCTTCGACGTGGATTACACAATCATGGGCGCGGATGGCAGCCTGCGCCGCAATACCGCCGAAACTTTCGGCAAACTGGTGGCGGACGGACACGAGGTCTTTATCTGGTCGGGCGTGGGCATTCGCACTGCGGAAGTGCGCCGCTTCGGCCTTGCGGACTATGTTACTAAGGTCTTCCAGAAGCCGCTTGAAGACTTTGATGCGGCTTTGCCCGGGCTTGGTGTCTTTACGCCGCCGGACTTCATCATCGACGACCATCCGGAAATCGTGCGGCACTTCGGCGGCTTTATCTGCCGGCCGTACTACTTCCGTAACGCCAAAGACAACGAGATGGACGAAATCTATCAGACGATTTGCGATGTCGCAGAGCGCGGCAAGTCCGACCACAAGGCGTATCGTGGCGGCAGGCGGCGCGCGCAGGACGAAGGATAATGCCGATACGACAACTCCCAGACAAAGTATCCTCGATGATTGCCGCCGGCGAGGTTATCGAGCGACCGGCATCGGTCGTCAAGGAGCTTGTGGAAAATGCGCTCGACGCCGGCTCGACCGAAATTTCGGTGGAAATTAGCGGCGGCGGCGTAGAGCAGATTCGGGTCGCGGACAACGGGCACGGCATTCCCCACGAAGAAGTGGAATTGGCATTCCAGCGCTTCGCCACCAGCAAACTCACGGGCGCATCCGATTTGGAAGCCATTCCTACACTCGGCTTTCGCGGCGAGGCATTGCCCAGCATCGCGTCTGTCGCGCGCATTTCTGTCGTAACGCGGCATGTGGATGAAGAATCCGGCACGCGCCTCGACTTGGACGAAGGGCGCATAGTTGACAAGCAGCGTCAGGGTGCGTCGTCCGGCACAGTGATGACTGTGCGGCAGCTTTTCCGCAATGTGCCTGCCCGACGCAAGTTCCTGCGAACCAACGCCACCGAGACTTCGCACATACAGAATCTCGTTACGCGCTACGCTCTCGCGTATCCCGAAGTGCGCTTTGCCCTGAAGTCAGTCGGCAAATCGGTGCTCACGCCCGGCAGCGGAAGCCTGCGCGAGGCGGTCGCGGCCGTTCACGGCTTGAGTGTCGCCGAATCAATGCTGGATATTGATTGTGAAGACGAACGGACGGGCATCAGTGTGGTCAGCGGTATGGTCAGCCAACCTAACCTCAACAGAGCAAATCGCGGCTATATGAGCTTCTTCGTTAATCGCCGCTGGGTGCAAAGCCGAATGCTGTCGTACGCGCTGGAGCGGGCGTATCATGGCTTCATGATGGAGCGGCGCTATCCGCTCGCGGTCGTCAACATCGCACTGGACTACGATCTGGTCGATGTGAATGTGCACCCGTCCAAGACCGAGGTGCGCTTTCGCAACGGAGACAGAGTGTTCTCCGCGATTCAACGCGCAGTGCGCCAAACGCTGACCGCACACTCGCCAGTGCCGGCGATGCGCCGAGTCGGGCAGTCTTACCCACCGGCTTCATATCCGTATCCGGCAGAGTCGGGCCGGTCGAACCGTCATTTTTGGCCCATTGAGCCGTTCGAACGCGACCCTGGCAGCGTAGAACAAAGGGACGACGGGGTCGCGCCGCCCGATGTTTCCGTGAACGAGGCAGATTCGGCGTTGACACCCAGACAGGCGCTCCCGGTGCTACGCGTTCTGGGACAGGTGCAGTCCACCTACATCGTGGCTGAGGGTCCGGACGGCATGTATCTCATCGACCAACATGCGGCGCACGAGCGCGTGATGTACGAGCGCATTAAGGCGGACGCGGCAGCCAGCGAGCCGCAATCACAGAGCCTCCTGGAGCCACTCACGGTCGAGCTGGACCCGAAGCAGCAGGAATTAGCGCAGACGCACATGCAGTTATTCGCCAATCTTGGGCTGCTAGTGGAGCCGTTTGGCGGCAGTGTGTATGTCATTCGCGGCGTTCCAACCATACTTGCGGGCGAAAACCCGGCTAAGGCCTTCATTGACTTTCTGGACGAAATGGCGCAGGGCGGTGTAGTGGAGTCATGGATGGACCATGCTGCGCACTCGTTAGCATGCCATTCAGCCATTCGAGCGGGCAAAGTCATGACGCACGAAGAGATGAACGCTTTGACACGGCAGTTGGAGCAGTGCGCTCAGCCGCACACTTGCCCGCACGGCCGCCCAACTATAATCCACCTGAGCGGCAGCCGCCTAGAACGCGAATTCGGCCGGCGATAGCCTAAGTCCCTTCCCCATCAAGGGGGAAGGTTAGGATGGAGGTGAATATCCTCTCCATCCTATCTATCCCATGTAAGGGTAGAAACGAACCCGAAAGGACGAAACCATGAAATTCGGCATATTCCTAGGGGTGCAAATATCGCCCGAAGAATCGCTCGCCCGGCAGATTGACGACAGCGTAGCCCAGGTGCGCGCTGCGCGCGATGCCGGCTTCGACCTCATCTGTACCGGCCAGCACTTCCTGTCCGCGCCGTACGCACAGCCCGCGACGCTACCGTTCTTAGCGCGCATGGCTGCGGACGCCGGCGATATGGAGATTGCCGCCGCCGTCATACTCGTGCCGCTGCACAACCCGGTTGACATCGCTGAGAATGTCGCCACGATGGACGCCATCTGCAATGGACGCTTTATCTTCGGTGTCGGGTTGGGCTATCGCGACGAAGAGTTTGCCGCGTTCGGTATCAAGTCCAACGAGCGCGTAGGACGGCTGCGCGAATCGCTTGAATTGATGAAGCTGCTCTGGACGGAAGACGAGGTGGAGTATGACGGCAAGTATTATCGGCTGCCCAAAGTGCGGCCCGTAACGCGTCCCACACGCAAGCCGCACCCGCCGATATGGGTTGCGGCGAACAACGATGTCGCCATTCGCCGCGCCGCTCGCTGGGGCAATCCGTGGTTTATCAACCCACACGCCACGATGTCCACTATTGACCGGCAGATTGCGGTGTACAATGCCGAGTTGGACAGGGTAGGGAAGACTGCGCCGGACGCAATGCCGATGTTCCGCGAAATGTATGTCGCCGAAGACCGCGCGACTGCGATAGCCGAGAGCCGCCCGTATCTCGAAAGCAAGTACGCTGCTTACGCATCGTGGGGGCAGGACAAGGCGCTGCCCGGTGAGGAGAGCTTCCGCGTGCCGTTTGAGGACTTGGCACGCGACCGCTTCCTGATAGGCTCGCCGAGCGACATCGTGGACGAAATACGCCGCTATGAATCCGAACTAGGCGCGAACTACATTATCTTCCGCATGCAATGGCCCGGCTTGCCTCAGGACAGGGTACTGCGCCAGCTGACGCTTCTGCGCGAACATGAAAACCATTATGTCAATCAATCGTTCTATAAATAATATACTCTTTGTCTTTGTCAAAAATTTAAAAATTTGATTTCGTTCGTAGGGGCGACCGGCCGGTCGCCCCTACTTACGGCGTGCCTTCCGCCTTCAATTGCACCATTTGCCTAGTCCTGTCAGCCTCAGCGAGGGGAAGGGAAGGTAAAAGGTCAATATGTGGGAGAAATCTTCAATTGCGGTCGGGCAAATACGCTGCATACAAGCGATTAGAAGTGCGCCACTTCAAGGGAGTTGATGGGCGGCAGGTTGTCTATCATCAGCTCCCAGCTGTCACCTTCGTCGCGGCTGTAGAAGATTTGCCCGTTAGTCGTGCCGAGATAGACGCCGCACGGACCGAGCAAGTCGGTCGCCATGCCTTCGCGCATGCTGTGCAAGTAGGCATTCTTCTGCGGCAAGCCGTTCGTTAGTGCCTCCCAGTTTCTGCCACCGTCGCGGCTGCGGAACACGCGGAACTTGTTGCCGCTGACGATGCGAAAATCGCCGCCAACCTCGCCATCCGCGAGCACATTGTCTTCGGGCAGCACATAGAGCGTATCGGCGTCGTGCGGGTGCAAGCCAAGCGCCATGCCGAACCTCGACGGCAAGCCATCTGTGATGTCGTGCCACGTGTCTCCGCCGTCGTCCGTGCGATACACGCCACAATGGTTCTGTTGGTAAATCAAGCCTTCCCGCGCCGTATGACTGAGCACTTTATGTGGACACTGCCCGTACTCTGGGTCTTCTGCGCCAGGTATGAAGTCGGCGCGGACATTCTTGTTCTGCGGCGTCCATGTCTCGCCGCCGTCTCTCGTGCCGAATACGCCCACCGCTGACATGCCGACCCACATTCGCGCTGGATTGCGCTCGTCGAGGGCGATGCTGTGCAAGCAAAGTCCGCCCATTCCGCCAAACCAGTGCTCGTTCGTCGGATGGTCGGCGACGCTGCGAATTTCTTCCCAGTTCTCGCCGTCGTCGTTGCTGCGAAACAGCGATGCCGGATCTGCGCCGGCGTAAAGCACGCCGGGCTCGCTCGCGCGGCCGGGCGCGATGTGCCAAATCTTGTTGAGAGTCTTACCGTCCCTGTTCTCGAACTTGGGCGGATTTTCTGCCGTGCGCCAAGTGCCGCCCAAGTCTTCGCTGATGTGCACCTCAGCGCCCCATACCGTTTAGTTGACCGCGGCGTACACTGTGCCGCCGTTGCGCCGGTCCTGCACGAAGTGGTACACATCGCCGCCGCGGCAGTACACCTCGGACAACTCCCACTTCTTGCGCTTGCTATCGCTCGACAGCACGAACGCGCCCTTTCGTGTGCCCACAAGCAGCGCCACATCCGGCTTGCTAACCCCATTCTTCTGCGACATCGCTTGACCTCTCGTTTTACAAATGTTCTTAAATTGCATTTATGTGGTTCCTGCATACATTGCAGAACATTTGTAGCGATTTGTCAAGGGGAGCTAGGACGCGATTGCATCAGATTTTGGACACGAAAAGTCCCTTCTTCTATCGCGGATTTCCGATGGATTTCCAGTCAAGAAAGAAGGGACGATTAGTAGGAATGTATGGTAAATTGACGCGCCGACTGACGGCATTGTGCCGTGCGCCGCGCGCTGCTAGTCCTGTTGAATTGGCGCACCTGCCGTATAGACTTCGTGCGAATAGGCTACGATGGACGGATCCGGCGCGTGCGCGACATCCGGGTCTTTGCCTTGATAGTCCATTACATTGACTAGATGCCGCATCGCGTTGATGCGCGCGCGCTTCTTGTCGTCCGATTTGATGATGGTCCACGGCGCGACCTCGAAGTTCGTCAGCAGAAACATCGCTTCCTTCGCCTCCGTGTACTCCCGCCACTTGTCTATCGACCTAATATCGACTGGACTTACCTTCCACTGCTTCAGCGGATCGCTGGAACGCGACTGGAATCTCCTTAGCTGCTCCTTCTGGCTGACCGAAAAGTACAGCTTGATGAGCTTGATGCCGCTGTCAACAATCATGCGCTCCAGCATAGGCACGTGCCGCATGAACAGCCTATAGTCAGGATCGGAGGAGAAACCCATCACACGCTCGACTCCCGCGCGGTTGTACCACGAGCGGTCAAACAAGACAACCTCGCCCGAAGTGGGGAAGTGGCGGATGTAGCGCTGGAAGTACCATTGACCGGCTTCCACTTCGGATGGCTTGTCCAGCGCCACGACGCGTGCCGTCCGCGGATTCCAGTGCTCCATGAAGCGTCTGATTGTGCCACCCTTGCCCGCTGCGTCTCGCCCCTCGAAGAGGATAATCGCCCTGTCGCCGGTCTCCCTCATAGAGTTCTGAAGCTTCATAAGCTCTATCTGAAGGGCTTGCTTCTGAGACTCATACTCTCGCCTTGGCATGCGCTCGGCGTAGGGGTAGATGTTCTCCCTGAAGTATCTGGCGCGGTCATAAGGGGCTATACTTATCGGGTCTTCAAGCGGCTCCGAATCCGGAATGTAATCTCCCCCCGGAATTACGGCCGCGTCCATCATGTCCTTGTCGAATTCAACACTTGTTCGATTATGGGAATTGTTGCGGTGCGTCTGTTTTCCTGTCATGTTCTCACCTAACCGGTGCTTTGGCGCACCGTCTCTGACGACAATATACGCCTTGCCACGAATAACCACAATCCGTACCGGACCACGGCATTATATGGGCGGCAATAGCCTGCTACCAGTTGAGTAAGCCCGGCTTCTGTGCCTGCCAGCCGCCGTCCGATGGGAAGACGGTGTTCATCGGGATCGCCTGTGTATCGCCGTCGAACATGTCCTGCACGGTCTCGCGCCACTTCTTGTAGTGCGGCGCGTTGCGGTGCGCGACCATGTGCGCGTCTTCGTCCACATAGACTTCATACAGGTAGAACCGATTAGGGTTCGTCTTGTCCTCGAGGATGTCGAACCGCATGCAGCCCGGCTCATCCCTGACGCTGCCCTGGCTGTCCCCAAGGCTCGCCTCTTTGAACTGCTCGCGGAAGCCCGGCTTGATGTTTATCGTTACAAATATCGCGTGCATGTATCTCTCCCTTGTTCATAGAATAATCCGCATTATATTTCCACTGTCCCATCCTGTCCATCCTGTTCATCGATGTTAGTAGCCCCTTAGGTGAATCGCGGCATCACCTGCTCCGCGAACAGCCGCATGCTGCTCTCCATTGCGCCCCACGACATGTCGCCAATCCGAAACTGGATCATCACTCCGCCCGCGCCGGCATCTCGGAGCGCAGCTACTGCTTCCGATACCGTATCCGGCGAGCCGTACACAAGGTCATCCTCAGGGCCTGCGTCCGAACCAGCGTATATCGTTTCCACCTCCGCTTGCTCGGCAGCGGTGTTCATCCTCACGCGCCCACCCAGTATATGCCGCATGCTATCCGCGTATGCCGGACGCGCAATCTCTGCCGCCTCTGCGTCCGTAGCCGCTACCACGCCGTTGAACCAAATCCAGCAGTTGGATGTAGCCCTTGCGACGGCATCGTCATCGTACCCCGCATCCGACATCGCGCCGCGATACATGTCGAACATGCGCTGTACCTTGTCCACAGGCTGCATCGACAGCATGAAGGGCCTGCCCTGTCTTGCCATATCCAGCAGCGACCCTTCGCTCGCGATTGCGCGTATCAGCGGCGGGTACGGTTTCTGTACGACCTTAGGGCGCAGTACCGGAATCTCCATATCCCAGTGTGTCCCCTTGTGATGAACGCGCTCGCCCGACCACGCCTTCACCAATATCCGCTCCGCTTCGAGCAGCCGCGATTGAGCGTCCTCATACTTCACTCCGTACCCGCGATACTCATACCGATTGAACGCCGACCCCCGAGCCGTGCCAACCATTATTCGACCGCCGCTCAGGTTGTCTAGCAGCGCGATTTGCTCAGCGAGTCTGACCGGATGGTGAAACGCCGTCTGCACCGCCGAGAAGCCCACGCGCACCCGCTTAGTCCGCGCCACCACTGCACCGCCAAATGCCATCGGGTCCGCGTAGGTGCAGACCCCGTCAAAATGATGCTCGCCAAGCCAGACGGAATGGTAGTCCAGACGCTCCGCCAACTCCGTCTCGGCAAGCGCATCATTCACAACTTGGTAATCGGTGTCCGGCGTCCTGCTTTCAGGAAATAGGAAGTCTCCGAATTTCATGCAGTCTCCTGATGGGTTAGTCATCTGTTATTCATCATGCAAGAGTTTTCGCAATCTTGACCGGATTGCGCCATGATTGCGACCAAAGCGTTCCGCAAGTTCCGATACGCTCAATCCCGTGTCGTGCAGTCGCTTCAACTCATCGTATTCTTCTTGGGTCCCTTCTCATACGCCGATGGGTCTTCTTGGCGAATTTTCTCCACGCTGTATGACTTGGATTCGTCAGAGTCATGAGTTGCCTGTTGATTCATGAAGGCGCGAACGATACGCAATTCCCCGTAGCTGTAATCCTCGCCCAACGCTTCTTTTACAGGAACTAGGCTTTTGGAATCCGATGCGAGCATAGCATCTTGGATCCTTCTTGTACGCTCAGGCGGTGGCAAGTAAAGCCGCAAGTCTATATCTTCTCCCGATTCGACTAGCCGGTCTATGTGTCCCATGATTGTGTCTGTGGCAAGCCCACGCTGACGCGCCACTTCTTCAACTGAAAGCCCGTTCGATAGCAGGCGCAGAGTGCTGTCGTAGGTGGATTCGCGCAACCCATCGTCACTGGCCGCGTATTCAAGCCGTCTCATTCCCGTGTTGGCGGTGATATTGTGCTCCTGGGCATAGCCCAATATCTCGGACAGAAATTCGTCGCCGTAGCGCTGTAGCTTCACTGCGCCAACGCCGGATATACGCGACATGGCGTTTAAGTCTTGCGGGATCCGGCTTGCCATCTGCTGCAATGTAGCGTCGCCGAATACTACATAGGGCGGTACGGCTGATTCGGATGCGATGCGACGACGTAGTGCGCGCAGGCGTTCAAACAGCGCCGTGTCGTATTCTGCCGCACCTTTCTGTCTGCGCGCTGTACCGCTGCTTGTGGCGGCTGCTTGCTTCTTCCTGCGGCTGAGTGTCAGTTCGTTGCGGGTTTTCAGGAACTCCCGTCCCTCAGCCGTTACGCCTAGCGTCGCGTACTCAGTGCTGGTATTGCAGAGCATGCCGGTGTCGAGCAGCATGCTGCAGATTTCGCGGATGTCGCCGTCTGCGTAGTCGTTTACGATACCGTACACGCTGAGCTTGTCGTGCCCAAGTCTGATGACCCGCTCCGCCTTGGAGCCGCGTAGCACCAACGAGATGTATCCCGCGCCAAACCGTTCCCCCGTGCGTATCACCGCTGACATAATCTTCTGCGCGATAATCGTGGCGTCAAAGTCTTCGCGCTCGGCTAGGCATACGTCGCAGCCGCCGCAGTCCCCAGCGCTCGCATCAATCGCTTCACCGAAGTAGTCCAGCAAGAAACGTCGGCGGCAAGTGTTCAGTTGGCAGTATTCGATGACCTGCGCCAATTTCTGCTGCGCGTTCCGCTGCTCTGCGGCGTCTCGAATCTGCTCGATGAAAAAGTCCTGCTTGATTTTGTCCCCATACGAGTAGAAGAGCACGCAATCGCTCTGCAGTCCGTCCCGTCCCGCGCGTCCGGTCTGCTGGTAGTACGCCTCGAGCGTTTTCGGCAATTCCTGGTGCACGACCAGCCGCACATCGGGCTTGTCAATGCCCATGCCGAACGCGATTGTCGCGGCGATAATGTCAACCTCATCGCGGATGAACCGCTCTTGGTTGACGCGCCGCGCATCGGCATCCATGCCTGCGTGGTACGGCAGCGCGTTGAAGCCTTGCCGCCGCAGATTGTCCGCCAATTCTTCCGTGTCATTGCGCGAGAAGCAATAGATAATCGCGGATTCGCCCTTACGCTCGCGGAGCAAATCGGTCAACTGCGCAAACGCTTGTCGTTTTGGGCGCACATCGTAGCGCAAGTTTGGGCGGTCGAAGCTGGCGATGTATTCTTGGTTCGCTCGCAAGCCAAGTTGCGAAACGATGTCGCGCCGCACGCGCTCGGTCGCGGTCGCCGTCAGCGCGATGAACGGCACATCGGGCATGTTGCGCCGCAAGTCGCCGAGCGTGTAGTAGTCCGGCCGGAAATCGTGCCCCCACTCTGATATGCAGTGTGCTTCGTCCACGGCCACAAGGCTGACACCCAATCCCCTCAGGAACGCCTGGAAGTCGGGCAGTGCAAGTCGCTCCGGTGCCAGGTACAGTATCTTTAGATTGCCGCTGTACGCCAGCTCTTGTACGTGGCGGATTTCGGCGAATGTTAGCGTGCTGTTGATGAACTCCGCGGCGATGCCGTTCGCCTTGAGCGCGTCCACCTGGTCTTTCATCAGCGCAATCAGCGGCGATACCACCAGTGTTATGCCGTCGAATTTCAGCGCGGGCAGCTGGTAGCACAACGACTTACCGCCGCCGGTAGGCATAATCACGAGCGTGTCACGACCGCGCAGAACGCTGTCGATGATCTCTTCTTGTAGAGGCCGGAACTCGTCATAACCGAAGTATTGGCGTAGGAGTTCTTGCATATCTTCAATTTACTTTCTGCTGTAAAGGAGCGCAACTTAGAATGTGCGGTAATTCGTCAATGTGATGAGTTGGCGGTTTCATCCCTATCCTAAACTTCCTCGCTTGACGGGAAAAGGAACACAATGGATGATACTATATTCGCCGCGCACAAACTTGCATCTGAATCGTATTGGGATACAATAAAAGCGGCATTTCATTTACCATAGTCCAAACGACAATTGCTCTGGAGGCGAGAAATGGCGTTGCTGCTAAACCGAGAGACGATTCAGGGATTGCTCACTATGAGCGATACTATCGCGCTGCTGGAGCGCGCATTCGGCGAACTCGCGTCCGGGGACGCCGCAATGCCCCCGCGCACGGTGATGGCCGACCCCGCGCACAACGGCTGGTACGGCTTCATGCCCGCACACCTGCAAGGCATGGGCACGATCGGTATCAAGGCGGTTACAGTCTTCAAGGACAATCCCGCGAAGTTCAGCATGCCCAGCACATTGGCGTCTATCATCCTGCTGGATGTGGAAACAGGGCGGACAATCTCGGTTATGGACGGCGGATTCATCACTGCGATGCGCACCGGCGGCGTGTCCGGTCTCGCCACGAAGTATCTCGCGCGTGAGGATGCGAAGGTCGCGGGCGTGCTTGGCATGGGTGTGCAGGCGCGCGCGCAGTGCGAGGGCATGGCGACCGCGCGCAATCTGGACAGCATTCTGTGCTTCTCGATGGACCCGCCTGAGGCGCAGCAGCAGTTCGCGGACGACATCGCGGCGAAGACCGGCGTGACGGTGAACTTGGCGAGCAGCGTGCAGGAAGTCGTGGAGAGCGTGGATATACTCGCGCTGGCGACGACGGCTGCGACGCCAATCGTGGACGGCGCTTGGCTGCCCGCCGGCTTGCACATCAACGCCATCGGCTCGCACGCGCCCGGATTGCGCGAACTCGACACCGCGAGCGTGGTGAAGTCCAAGATCATCTGCGATCAGAAGGATGCCTGCCTAGTGGAAGCGGGCGACATTCAGATGCCAATCGAAGAGGGTGCGCTGTCGCCGGACGACATCTATGGCGAGATTGGCGACCTCGTAACCGGGGCAAAGCAGGGCAGAGAGAGCGACGACGAGATAACGCTGTTCAAGAGCGTAGGTCTGTCCATCCAAGACATTTCGACCGCCTACCATGTCTATCAGCAAGCGGTAGAGCTGGGCGTAGGCACAAACTTCGACTTTTAGAAGCGAATGCGCTGGATCACAACGGCGATAGAGGCATGTCTATTCCTCTCCGGCAGTGGAATTAGGATGGGAGCATAAATTGCCTATCGTCCATCCAATTCGCTAATCAAGGCGTAAGCATTGCGAAAATCGCCGAATATCTCGGGGAAACCACGCCGAAATTCATACTTTGTTAATTTTTATGCAATATAATGATAATGTAATTCCTGAATAGTCCCAGCCCTTGTGCCAAGAGACCCAGTACCTTGATAGACTTTAACCTGTTCACGGGCGTCATACTTTCCACGCTAATCGGCTACCTGCTCGGCGCGTTGCCCATTGCGGTATGGGTGAGCCGCCGGCGCAATGTGGACATATTCAACGTTGGCACGGGACTGCCGGGCGCGTCGAATGTACGGCGGCAGGTGGGTAATGTGCCGGGCGGACAGGTGCTCATCGGCGATATTGCCAAGGGCGCCGTCGCCATACTTGCGGCGCGCCAGATGCAGGTTGACGACGCTTGGCTACTTCTGCCGTGCTTCGCTATGGTCGCTGGGCACTGGAAGTCTATATTCACCGGCTTCCGCGGCGGAGACGGCATCGCCCCACTCGGCGGCGCAATGATTGCCCTGTTCCCCGTATACGGCTTTATTGCCGCCGTCATAGCTGCCATAGTTACACTCGGCGGCCAGAAATTGCCTTACACCTCACTGATGGGTACAGTTGCCGGCGTCGCCGCGCTCATTTGGCTCTCGCGATTCAATCCGTTAGGCTTCGCCCAAGACGGCCAGGCATTTCAGATGGCAGTCGGCATTGGCTTCATAGCCGCAATGGTGCTGATACACGCATCTATAGGGCATCGCAGGCGCAACTCCGAAAACCAATGGGACGACATCGACGACCTAGACGACCCCGAGGGCGTTACTGAATAGCGCGGCGATTCCCGCCTTTCTTTGCGTCCCCATCAATATCATAATTCGCTGGGTGCTATGATAGTGTCAAAAAGGCGGCTGTCGCGCTTACTGTCCCCAATAGCGCTCGAAGCCCTAACCCACGGCAACCATCGTCGTCGTCCTGAGCACGCCTTGCATGCTGTGGATCTGCTCAGTAACCAGTACATGAACCTGCTCCAGATCCTCTTCCTGCACGACCGCAATAATGTCGTACGGTCCCGTAACGCGAGACGCGCTTACGACACTCGGCTTGTCGCCCAGATTTCGCAGGAGATTCCTAGAAGCCCCTGCTCTCGCCTCAATTAGCACATACGCCTTGACCATTAAATCCCTCCACGGCTCTCGGCACGCGTTCTTTGCTGTTCCTTCCCTTCAAGGGCAAGGTTGGGATTGGGGCAATCTTGCTTTCACCCCATTCTTATTATTCAATATTCCTTGGTAGTGTATCCGCCCGAAATATGTCGTCGCGCGCATTGGCAAACATAGTCTAAGTCGGAATCACTGCTTAATCAATTGTAAAGTTGACGCTCTACCAGTTCGTGAACGCGCCGTCGTTGCGTTGCAGCTGCGGCGGCCAGCCTGTCGGGTCCACGACGCGCGCTTTCACCGCTTCCTCGTCGAAATCCACGCCGAGACCGACTGCGTCCGGCGGCACGAAGCTATAGCCGTCTTCCCAGTCAATCTGCTGCGGGAACAACTCGGTCGCGTAAGTCCTGGGTCGGCGTGGCATCTCCTGCACGCCGACATTCGTTGACGCCATGCACAGGTTGACGCACGCCGCCGCGCTGACCGGACCGAGCGGGTTATGCGGCACGATGTCGATGTAGTGCGCCTCTGCCCAGTGCGTAATCTTCAGCGCCTCAGTCAGCCCGCCCACGATGCACAGATCGATGCGCGCGTAGTTTATCAGTTCTTCCTCGATGACTTCGCGGAATGGCCACTTGCTCGCCCACTGCTCGCCCGCCGCGATAGGCAACGACACATGCCGCGCGAGTGTGCGGTAGCTCGCCGGATTTTCAGAGCGCAGCGGGTCTTCGATGAAGAACGGGCGATACGGCTCCAGCGTCTTGCACAGTGCAACGGTGTGTGCCATATCAAGGCGCGTGTGCACATCTAGGCAAAGTTGAATGTCCGGCCCGACCGCCTCGCGCACCAGCGCCATCTGCTCCTCTGCGATTCGCATCGATTCCACAGGTTCTAAGCGTCCGTCCATCCCCTGATACTCGAACACACCGCCGGTCTCCGGCAAGCCCCACCGCGCGAACTTCCAGCCCTCCGCGACCGCGCGCTTGCTGTTTTCGACCAATTCTTCGGTCGTGCTGCCCTGCGTGTGCGAATACGACACGACTTTGTCGCGCACCGGTCCGCCGAGCAGCTTGTACACGGGCATGCCCAGCGCCTTGCCCTTGATGTCCCACAGGGCGATGTCAATCGCGCTTATCGCGCAGCAATAGACCTTATCCGCCGGAAAGAACCCGCCGCGGAACATGTGCTGCCAAAGCCGTTCCGTGCCGAACGGATCCTGCCCGATGACAAGCTGCGACAGGTGTTCAATCGCGCTTGCGACCGCATTGCCCCAGCGCGGAATGCCCACCTCGCCGAGCCCATAAATGCCCTCGTCCGTCTCCACCTTCGCGATGAAATACAACTTGCCTTCATCGTCCTCGCAAGCATAACTCTTGATGGCGGTAACCTTCATATCATTCGTCCCCCACTAATTTCAGATAGCCGCACATACGATAGCGAAGTATGCGGGGTCGGTCAAGCGGGAGCAACCGCATTCGCTACATTGGGATGAGTTCAGAATTGGCAAAAGATCAGGGACTTCGACGGAGACGGTTGCTTTGCGGCGTGTTATGGTAACGCAACGTGCGAATTAAAGAGAGGTTGCTATGACAACGCGTCCAACCATGAACGACTTCTTCGGCTTGCTCGATAAGTGGCGGCACTTCCCCGCCTTCCCGCTCGAAGCCCGATCAGAAGTGTTCTTTGCGCTGTTCTTGCCGACAGTGCTGGAATCCCATTTCAAGAAAGATGGCGTAAAAATTAAGCCGCAGGTAATACCGCAGTTTCCTCTTAAAAAAGAGGACAACAACCAATCCAACAATGTTGACTTCTTCGCCCTATCGGATAATGGTGAGTGTGCCTTTCTGATTGAACTCAAGACAGATATGGCATCCATTAGCAAGGAGCAGGCATGCTATCTCAAAAGGGCTATGAAAAAAGACGTTGATGAGACCCTGGCTGACATAACCAAAATCTCACAGAGGAGTGAACAAAAGGAGAAATATCGTCACCTACTAAGTGCCCTGCGTGAATTAGAAGCTGACCTACCTAAATTACGCATCAAGCCTGAAGTAGTCTATATTCAGCCCCGTCCGTGTAAGAAAAACAAAGTCGATGGTTTCAAATACATCTACTTCGCCGAATTCGCCGAAATCGTTGAAAGTCAAGGCGATATGGGCGGCTTGTTCGCAGGCTATCTGCGAAAATGGAGAGAAAACCCTGCGAAAAGTCCACCCCGCTAGACAACGAAGAGTTAAGGCTGATTCGCATTGCCCCAACACCGCCTCTCGAAATCCCGCTTCATGTCCGGCAACCAGTGCCACCTGCGCCTCTGGTACGATGTCCACGAACGGCATCTAATGCCGCCCATAATCGAGGTGCAGCAGGCGACATTCAACACAGGCCACGAGGTCGGAGACCTGGCGCGTGAGCGTTACCCCGGCGGTCATCTGATAGCGCAAGACTACCGCAACATACCCGCCGCGCTCGCCGAAACGCAGCGTCTCATCGAGGCAGACACCGCTGCCGCCCTGTTTGAGCCGGCATTCCAGCACGACAACGTTCTGTCGCGCGTCGATGTGCTTGAGCGTTTGCCCGATGGCGGCTGGCGTATGGTTGAAGTCAAATCGACCACGCGCTGTAAGGATGAGCATATTCTCGATGCGGCCGTGCAGCTATGGGTGCTGCGAGGCGCCGGGCTGGATGTGCAGGATGCGGGCGTGCTCACTCTCAACCGCGATTACATCTACGACGGGCTTCGACTTGACCTTGATGCCTTGTTCAAGTTTCATCCGGTGCTCGACGAGGCGGATGCGTTGCTCGAAAGCGTCGGAGCGGATGTAGTTGACATGCAGGCTATGCTTGCCGCAGACGATGCCCCCGACATCGCGCCCGGTCAGCACTGTCTGAAGCCCTATGTCTGCCCGTACTATGAGCATTGCACGCAAGACACCCCACAACCCGAACACGGCATCGGCGAACTGAACGGTATCAGGATCAATCGCCGTGAAGAACTCGAAGCCATGGGCATTACCGAAGTGCGCGACGTTCCAGGCGGCTTCCCGCTCAACCGGCTGCAATCCATCATCCACCAATCTGTGCGGGATGGACGCGACACTGTGCATGGCGACTTAGCGAGTTCGCTTGCCGAAATAACGCCGCCCGTGCGCCATCTTGACTTCGAGACCTTTCAGCCTGCCATCCCACGGTTCGCCGGCACACGCCCCTACGACCAAATCCCGTTTCTGTTTTCCGTCCACAAAGAGACGTACGGGAGGCCGCCCGAGCATACGGAATACATGCACGAAGACAACAGCGACCCGCGCCCTCTGCTCGTGGAATGGTTGCTTGAAGCCCTTGGTGGCGAAGGCAGCATCTGCGTGTATTCGAGATTTGAGCGAATCCAGCTAAATGCGCTTGCGGCTGCCTTCCCGCAATATGCCAATGCGCTTGAAGACATTATCGCGCGCCTTGTTGACCTGCTGCCGATTGTGAGAAGCGGTTACTACCATCCCGGCTTTCGAGGTTCATTCTCACTCAAATCCGTGCTGCCGATAATTGCGCCCGGTATGGGCTACGACGACTTGGAAGTTGCCGATGGGCGAATGGCATCAGTCTGGTATGCTCGCGCCGTGGCAACTGCCGATGCAGGGGAGAGGCGTCAGATATTCGACAACTTGCGCGCTTACTGCGCCCGCGACACTCTGGCAATGGTGGAACTGCGTAAGGCGCTCATGGCACTGGCACACGGATGCGGCTAACTGAAAACGCCGTCTTTTCCTTGCCCCATTAACGCCAATCCTGCTACACTTTCACCCATGACACGCACCGAATTTGAACGCCTCGTCGTGCAGGCGCTTGACCGTATCCCTGAAGATCTGCGGGCTCGCCTCGATAATGTGGATATTGTCGTGGACGAGGCGCCCAGCAGGGAGCAACTCGTCGGCTCCGGCATCGAAGACGACCAGATTCTGCTGGGGCTGTACGAGGGGTTGCCCCTCACCGAGCGGCACTTCTACGATATGGTGCTGCCGGACAAGATTACTCTGTTCCAGCAGCCCATCGAGTCCATCTGCGAGACGGACGAAGACATCATCCGCGAGGTGCAGACCACCGTTGTCCACGAAGTCGCCCACCACTTCGGCATCGACGACGACCGCTTGCACATGCTTGGAATATAGCCGCCTTATCGTCGATTAGACCTGCCAGGACGCTATCCGATAACTCGCGATTGCAAAATCCGGCGCAATACTTTTACCAGCATCTTCGCCAATACTTTTGACTGGAGAATCCGCAATGAAAATCAAGTCAGTCCGAGCCGTATCCGTCAACCTTGCACCAAGCCCAAGCACCGCGCCACGAGTGCCGAAGCTGGATGTGCCCGATTGGGTCAGCCCCACGATGATGTACACGGAGTTCAGCAAATCCGACTTCAGCGCGCCGTGGGGCAGAACCGCCTGCGTGGTTACCGCCGAAGACGGCACTTGGGGGCTGGGCATCACCATCAACGCCGCGCCGGTCAACGCCATTATCAACGACCAGTTCGCGCCGATTCTTGTCGGTCAGAATTGCATGGCGACCGAGAAGGCTTGGGACATGATGCAACGCTCCACGACGGCGTATGGCAATGTCGGCTTGGCGAGCTACGCCATTAGCGCCGTGGACAACGCCCTCTGGGACCTCAAGGGCAAGCTGCTCGGCGTGCCGGTCTATGAATTGCTCGGCGGTCCGCAGAAGGACAAGATTTTCTGCTACGCAAGCAACACCGACACTTCCTACGGCGTGGCCAATAGCATCGACTGGTTCTTGGAGCTCGGATTCAAGGCGGTGAAGCTGTTCCTACCGCACGGTCCCAACGAAGGCATCGAAGGGCTGAACAAGAATGTGGAACTCGTCGCCCGCACGCGGGAGCAGATTGGCGATGACGTCGAACTGATGCTGGACGCATGGATCTCGCTGAACACCGAGTATGTCGTGCGATTGTCCGAAGCGCTGCGCCCTTACCGGCTTAAGTGGCTGGAAGACTACCTGCCGCCGTACGACTTTGATAGCTACATCAAGGTGCGCCAGCGCGTACCGCACCAGATACTCGCGACCGGCGAACACTGGCACACGATCCACCCGTTTGCGCTTGCCGCAGGGCAGGGCATAGTGGACATAATGCAGCCCGATGTGGCGTGGGTCGGCGGCATAACCGCGATAATGCGCATCTGCCACATCGCGGAGGCACACGGCATTACAGTTATCGCGCACGGCGGGATGAACTACCCATACGGGCAGCATTTGTCTTACGCAATGCCCGCCATCGCCTGGGGCGAGCGTTCCGAGGGCGTATCGCCGCCGGGCGTCCCGCTGGAAGATATGGTCGTTCTGCCCGGAACGCCGGTAATCAAAGACGGCTATCTAACCCCTAGCGACGCGCCCGGCTTCGGACTGGAAATCACCACTGATTGGCTGGAAGCGCGCGCGGTTTAGAGTTTCCGCACCACATCGCCCACGGCTACTTTGCCGGGCTGAATAACCCAGGTGTTGATGCCCCGCAAGCACAGTTCACGTCCGACAGACGAGTTCACGAACTTCATGGCGTCCGCGCCGAATCGCTCCACGAACTTGCCGCAGCCCGTGTGAGGCTTGTCGGACACTTTCAGCACCGCCTCGCCGATAGCGAGCCTGGTTCCCGGTGGTAGATTCTCCCTGCTGATGTCCATTTCGACATAGAACTGGTCGCCGGCCAGGTGCCATCGGTCTTTGTCCTGCGCTACTAGGTCTGTAACGCGGGAGTTCATAATCGTAATCTGGCATTCGGGATCAGCGGAGCCGTCCGCGGTCTGCCCGCTGCCGCGAGCCTTCCAGTTATCGCCGACCAGCCCCTCGACCGTATCGAGCTGTCCTTCGTCAATTACCTCGCGTCCCAGAGTCTCCGGCCGCCGCACGATGAGATGCACCACGCCTGAATCTTTCGGCGCGTCCGTTATCTCGCCCAGCCCGGCCTCGAGCTGCTCCGTCGTCAGGTGTTGTAAGGTTGCCATCGCAAATCTCCTTTCATCCGCCAATTTCAGGAATTGACAAGTTTCTGCAAATCTTTCCAGCCAATTGGGTGGATATTTCACTATGTCGAAGGACTGCTTCGAACGGACCGGTTGACGGGTTTTGCCACAGTGAATGCGAATGCCCTTCGCGTTTCAAATGGCAGCCTTGGCGACGAAAGTGCCGGAGCAATGCCCTTTATCTTATTCAACAGTGGCCGTTTCCCGCATTGCGTCAGCAAGTACGCCCCGATACTAGTCACCGTCACGTTCAATCACAGCCGTGAATTCGTTCCGCAGGCACGAGTACTCCTAGTGATGTTTGAGGAATTGTACATTACAATCGAATCGCCTGCATTCTAGCATGATGCGGCACCGAACAACGCATCAACATCACGCTGCGTCTGCGCCTGCCGTTCTTCGTCATCTATTACGCCGAGTTCGCGATACGAATCCGGGGTGCCGTACTCGCGTGTCTGGATTACGACGGGCATCGGAAGCGCGTGCCCGAAGACGAGTGCCTGGCGGTTGGACTCAAGCCGCGCCAGCACGGTTCGCAGCTTGCGGCTACCGGACACGCCGGACAACACGGCGTCCGTGTCTTTTTCGTTATCCAGCAGGCAGGCGATCTTTGTGCCGAGCTGGCTCATAACTTCGTCGTCGATGCCGCTCGGTCGCTGGTCCACCACTAGCAGCGTAACGTTGTACTTGCGCATCTCACGCGCGATGTTGCCGAATATGGTGTTTCTGGCGATGGCGGGGCTGAGGAACCGGTGCGCCTCTTCGATGGTGATGACCAGCGGACGCGGCTGCTGTGTAGGGTCGGCGCTCGCCTGCTCGGACATTCGCACATACTGCTCGTGGATGCGCCGCGTCAGCATGTTCGCTATCAGCAGGTACGCGCCAATGTCGTTGCCGTGCTTGCCAAACTCCAGGACGACATGCTTCCCGGCCTGCAGGTAGTTCATTATCTCGCGCACCGAGTTGTTGCCTTTGCCTTCCGTCATGAATTCGTAGCGTGTCAGTGGTCGCAAGCGGCTGCGGAGCGCGTTCAGCGTGCTTGCAGGCACGCCGACCCGTTGCGCGAGCTCGTTGAACTCTTCGCCGGCGGGGTAACTCATAAACTCGCTGACCCAACCGGCCCCGAGAATCTGTCGGAGCGAATATGCGGATTCCGCGGCGATTTCAGACAGCCCCCAAGCATCCTTGAGTATTGCCACATCTTCCGGCTCGATTTCTTCATATCCGATTCTAATCTGATAGTCGGGTGTTAATCTGCGATTTCTGTCGTTCTCCGGATCCAGTGAGAACACGGCGACTTTCGATCCAAAGAGCTGCTTAAGTCCTTTGACCTCAGTGGTGTGCTCGCTGGAACCGCGCCAGCCGTATTCGCCGTGCATATCAAATATCAGGTTGCTGGCAATGCCGTGTTGCAGGATGCCGATGAGCAGCAGGCGCGTCAGGAATGTCTTGCCCGTACCGCTCTTGCCGAACACGCCGTTGCTGCGCTTCACCAGCTCGTCCATGTTGAGGCACAGCCGCGCTTCCATATCCATCGGATTGCCGATGTAGAAATGCCCTTGCTCCTCGCCGCCGAACACGGTCTGAATGTCTTCCTCTGATGCCTGCGACACGCGCGAAAAGTGCGGCGGTATGGTCTTCGCGGGCTTAACCGGATTCTCGGCGTCCGCGCTGACGGTGAGCATCGGCTCGACCGTCAGGCTGTTGTACGCGATTGTGCCGCTCAGCACCTGCGACAAGAGTGGGCTGGACGTATCCGGCGGCGTGGCGGCGATGCCGTCATCTGTTGATTCCAGTTCAATTTCGGTCAGCACGCCCAAGAAGCGATGGCGCTGTCCCTGTATGCTGATGAATGTGCCGACCTTCATGTCTTCCACTGACACGCCGTCGTCAAGTCGCACTTGTATGCCGTCGCTCAGCGAGCCGGCGACAACCGTGCCAAGCGGTACCCGACCGTCCGGGAATGCTGTAAAGCCGTTGACTGCGCCGTTTGTGTTCATTGAGCCGTTCATTCCGAACTCCTATTTCCATACGGTCGAATCGTTCGTGCCAGCCTGAATTACTGAATTGAAGTGTTCAACGCCGTTATCATCGCCATCCTAGACTTGCCGTTTCAATAGGTAAAGGAAGTATGCGACGGTGATTACGCCAGACTCCGTAGAATGCCGCTGAGCCGCTGCAGTTGTCCGGGCAACATTGTGGCGAGGCTCTTGCCCGCGCTGACGAGATAGCCATGCGAATCCGTGTTCGCCGCGCTTGCCCGCCGCAGGAAGGACGCGATTACATGGTCTTGAGAACCTGTGGGAGCGGCGAGCAGAAGGGCCAGAAACTCGTGCGAGCTGCTAAACTCTGCCAACTCATCGTCGTCGCACTCGCACACGAACGAGAAGATGCGCGGCGCGATAAGCGGCGGATAGCGGCGGACTGCATCACCATCGCGGTAGCCCACCACGACAGCGCTAAACTTCGTGCACAGCAGGCGTTCAATCTGCGGATTGTCATGCAGCACATCCGCCTCGCTCTCCGCGTGCATTCCACGAGGGATCGCGGCGCGGCCCGGATCGATGCTCTGCGTCGTAGCCTCGTACACGATGCCGTACACCGGGGCATCCTGCCCGCACATCACCAAGCTGCCAATCTCCGGCGCGTCGTACAGTCGGTAGCACTGCGCCGTGAACTCGGACGTCGATGCGTCCATTACCTCGCCCATCCTGCGCTTGTTGTCCGTTTGCGGTTCACTGGCAGTTGCGTATTGATCTGTCATACTGTCGTCCGTCATATTGTCGCCATTATACTTGGGAGGCGGCATAATTGATGCCAAGTCATACCCGTTCCTTCCTTCTCCCAATAGGGGCAGATAGGGAATCTATGAGATTGTCTCGGCAACTAAATCCAACGCCTAATTTTCGATATGTTCTTCTCGGACGAATAGACGGGCAGCCCTTGCTGTTCGAGCGCGTCTTCGATCAGTGCCACGAAGTACTGCCTATCCGCGCCGGTTACGACCGCCTGCTCGTGTGCCTCTTTCAGCGCGACAGGGTAGCCCAGTCCAAGGCGGCACTGCTCCACGACCAGCGAATGCACCACGCCCAGCAGCGCTTCGTCTTCGGCAACCCAGTCCGGCACTTCCACGCGCCCGATTTCCTCTTCGGTTTTCACATAGAAGAAAGACACGCCGTGCCCGCCATAGCGGTCTCGCACGATTGCCGCGTTGCTGCCGAACGCCGCCGTCCGCTCGCCCAATCCGAGGAAATCATCGAAGAGCAGCCTGTCGAGTACGCCGCCTACTTCCAAATCGCATGGGCGCTCGCCGATGCGCTTTACGCCGCACTGGCGGTCGCAGGCCGCGACGGGATATGGGCAGACCGCTAGGCGCAGCGCATTGACCACTTCCATACTGCGCGGCAGGCTTATGTAGCTCGCGATGGCAAGCGGTCGCTCTAGCGATAACTGACGCAGTTCGTCTAACAGCACGACATATCCTTCTTCGACGAGATTGCGCACGACGAAAGGCGGATGCCGGTGCATGCCGAACAGAATCAGCGAGCCGTCTATCAGCCCTACTGCGGGTATGTCCGGCGGCGACTCACGCAGTCTTTCGAGCAGCCCTGCAAGTTCTTCAACAGCACGCTTGGCGTCGAGCAGCGCACCGCTAATCGTTTCTTCGCGATACGGCGCATCCCTGTCGCGAATGACCAGATCATCGGCATTAGCGTAAAGGCGCGGCGTGCTGAAAACCTGCGCATCGGGGGCGCTGCCGTAGCGGAGCGTCATTCCGCCGATGTTGATAAGGTAGCAGTGCGCAGGCAGATGCCGACTCACATCGACGTGCGACCCGTCCACGCCCACGACGATGTAATCGCGTGGCAGCGGCGGTGGCGCATAAGACACATCGAGCCGATCATACACATCCGGCACAACCCAGTCTAAGTCCGTCTCCGCCTGCCCTAGCTTAGCCGAATACACGACCGGATCGAACTTGAACGCAGCAGCCCTTGCGCTCTCAAGCCGCGCGTGCCAATCGGCGCGCCCCGCCCTGAGCGAAGCCGCCATGTCATCAATCTGAATAGCCGTGCGAGTTAAGTCGAGTGCCATCATTTGTCCTGTTGGCGAGCATCATGTCAGCGTGTCCGGTTGTTAGCGATGCGTTCTAGTTTTCGCCATCACCGTCGCAAAATCGCACATAGCCATCACCGTAGCACCCGTGTGTCGCCCACGCGGCGGGTGATGCGCTTGTGGTCCAGGTAGTCCATTAGCGCAAGTGCGTATTTTCGGCTTGTGCCCAGCACATCGCGCACATCTGCCACGCTTATCTCGCTGTTGTCACGGATGTAGTCGGATATTATTTTCACCATTTCGGCGTACGCGTCTGCTGAATACACGACCGTTTCGCTGACACGAACGACTTTGCCCTGTTCGTCTAGAAGGTTCAGCACTTCGTCGTCTAGCGGCTCGTCCGTCGGCGGCGAGAATGGATCGGATTCGAGCGTTTGCAGGTATGCGGCGACCTGCTTGTTCTGCACATCGTTGAGCGTCGGTTCGTAGCCGGGCAGTCGTGCGAGCGCGCCGTCTTCTTCCACGATTGCCTGCTCTTGCAAGCGTGCGAAGGCAAGATTGAACACCTGCGCCGACATTCCCAGCCTGCTGCGTAACTCTTCCTTGGGAGCGCCGCGCCGCAATGGAAATTGCCGGTAGTACGCGTCCAACGATTGCTGTGTCTTTTCCACGACGCCGTTCCATCCGCCCGCGCTGTACAGGATGCTACCCTGTCCGATGTCACCGATTCCCAATTTAACGACAAGGCTATCTGTTGCCATCGTCTCCAATTCGGACTTGACCGTGTTCTCGTCCATGTTGGCGCGATTTACAAGCACGCGGAACTCGCTCGGCTCGGATGTTTCGATGGTCTTCAGCAGTATGTCTTGCGTAGAACCGAGTTCCATCATCTCAAGGCGTTCGATAGTGGGCGCATGTCCGCGACGATGCCGCCGCGCGTGTGTTTCCACGATGTTGCCGCCGCCGAGCGTGGTGCGATTGGAGCGGATGACATAATAGTCGCCCTTCACGACGGCGAGCGGAGATTCCAATTTCAACTGTGCCCAGCCCGTCTCGCCCGGCTCGAGCACGTCGCGTTCGAGCAGCCGTAGCCGCCCTACGACCTCGCTGCTGCCCGTATGGACGGTGATGTACATATTGTGGCGTAGCGCGTGCGGCGCGTCCGGTATCACGCGCAGGCGCACATCCATCGCGTCCGTTGGGCGCATCCATCCCTCGGTCGTCAGCACCTCGCCGCGCGCTACCTCGTCCTGGGATATGTTGATGATATTGGCTGCGACGCGCGTGCCGGGCTGCGCTTCGGTCTGCCCCTTCTTGTGTGTCTGCAAGCCGCGTATGCGCGTGGACTTGCCGGTGACCACGAGTTCGACATCCTGCCCTGTGCTTATCTTGCCGTCAATGAGTGTGCCGGTGACGACCGTGCCGAATCCCGAAATCGTGAATGCCCTGTCTATCGGTAGGCGCGGCCGTCCGACATCGCGCTTGGGCGGCGTGTCGTCGAGCATCGTGTCGATGGAGGCGATGAGTTCCGGTAAACCCTCACCGGTCATCGCGGACACGGGGTATATCGCCGCACTTTCGAGCATTGTGTCTTTGAGAGTGTCTTCCACGTCCGCAATCACCAGTTCGAGCCAGTCTTCATCCACGAGGTCGCGCTTGGTGACCGCGACGAGTCCGCGCTCTACGCGCAGCAGGTCGAGTATCGCCAGATGTTCGCGAGTCTGCGGCATCACGGACTCGTCTGCCGCGACCACGAGCAGCGCCAGGTCAATGCCGCCCACGCCCGCGAGCATATTGTTCACGAAGCGCTCGTGTCCCGGCACATCGACGATGCTCGTTTCGTTGCCGCTCGGTAGCTGCAGCCACGCAAAGCCGAGGTCGATGGTCAGGCCGCGCTCTTTCTCCTCGCGCAGCCGGTCCGGATCAATGCCCGTCAGTGCCTCGACCAGCGTCGATTTGCCATGGTCAACATGCCCAGCCGTTCCAATGACATACATTGCTGCCACTCCGTAATTCGCACTGCTGCTTGCCACCTATCATTGTAATACATTTGCCCTAGGGATAATCGTGGATTTTCAGCGTGTTAATCTGCCACTTTCGGTACGTCGCGTGGCTAAACTTGTGATGTTGGTTACGGAAATCATTACATGCCCCTGTCAACCTCATCTATAGGGTGGAATGGACATTTGCAGCAGCATCTTGAATCAGGCGAAAACGACGACACATCTCTGACATTGACGCTCCCAATGCCCACATGTTACCGTCAATTCCGTGCAAGCAAGTCTTTATTTCATTCCCAACTCCTACTTCGCATTGACGCAATCGTACACAACTTCGCTCATAACGGGGATGATGGTGCGATTGAACTCTGCCGCACTATGCGCCATATCGGTGTTAGCGCTATTCGCCTTTACCGGCTGCGGTATGTTCTTCGTAGGCGAAGGCGCGCAATCAGTGCCGCAGACCATCGAAACCGAGCAAGGACCGCGCTTTATGGCGTTCGATGGCGAGCACGTCTGGGTGGCGTTCTTCGGCGCGCTGAAGGTCTCGAAGTACACCATCGACGGGCAGAATGTCGTTGACTTTCCCATCGAAGATTATCCCCGCGCGCTCGCATTTGACGGCGAGCATATGTGGGTCGGGAGGAGCGCGGTAAACTCCATCCTGAAATTGAACATGGACGGCGAAGTCATCGATACTGTGAGCATTGGTACTCCGGACACATCGCCCGCCGCGATGACCTTTGATGGTGAGAGCGTCTGGGTGGCGGCGTCCTGGGGCAATTCGGTCACGAAAGTCGGCTTGGATGGCACTGCTGCGCGGACGGTTCGCATTCCTGGTTATCACCCGTCGCCATGGGCGATTACGCACGACGGCGGCGAAGTTTGGGTCGCGAGCATGGGCAGCACGATGGTTGACCGGCTGGACAAGGCGGGCGATCTGACCGGCTCGTTCAAGGTCGCAGAATGGCCCAAAGGACGCTCCGAAGCTTGGGGCGGGGGAGGCACTGCGATCGAATTTGACGGAGAGTCTATCTGGGTCACGGTCGCGTCCAAGAATAGCGTGGTCAAGCTCAGCGACGACGGCGCAGTGCTGGGCGAATACCCCGTCGGCAGATGGCCAACCGCCGTGGTTCACGCCGCGGACAGCATCTGGGTCGCCAACTTTCTGGACAACACCGTTACGCGCTTGGACATGGACGGCACATTGCTTGATACGCTCGAAGTCGGGAGAGGACCTCACGCGCTATTGCAAATTAGTGATACCATGTGGGTCGCCAACTTTCAGGGCGACTCCATTACAGTGCTGCCAATGAAACCCGCTGGAATGAAGCCCGCGGGATAGGCGCGGAATAGGGCAGGGTAATCAGGCAACTCTTATCTATTTCAGGATGCCAATTATGCCGATTTCGTATCCAAAAGAATCTAAATCAACTGAGATTGAAGGCGCATGACGAACAGACTTTTGCTTATCATCGTAGCCGCGCTGGTGGTTGTAGCCGCTATCGTGGTCGCTCTCGCGTACACATTTTTCGACTTGGGATTGACACCTAACACCAGCGGCGGATTGCGTGTGGCGCTGTCATCGTTCAGCGCGGAGACCCTTGACCCGTCGCTGGATAATCAGGATGGATTGAAATATCACGGGCATCTTTACGATCACCTAGCCGGCGTTAACGGCGAAGGCAGGCTGGACACCCGGTTTGGGCTGATAAGCGATTGGGAGGTAAGCCCGACCGCCGATGCGTTCACGCTCACTATCCGCGAGAACGCGCAGTGGCACGACGGCAAGCCTGTCATCGCGGAGGATGTGCGCACCAGCCTCGAGTATTACTTCCGCGAGGACGCGACATGCGGCGTGTGCGGCAACGTGAAGACCACCGTCGCAGGCGTGGATGTGGTGGACAACCGTAATGTTACGCTGCGCCTCGCCAGCCCCGATGTGGTGTTTGTGGGCTTGCTCGCGCCGGTGGAGGGCGACATGCCCCTGCTGCCCGCGCATGTACTGGGCGACAATCCTTCCGCGCTGAACACCGCGCCGATTGGCAGCGGTCCCTGGCTCTACGGCTCAAAATCGCTCGGCGAATCCGTTCACTTTGAATCCAACGCGGTATATTGGAACGCCGAGCGCATCTCGCCGTTCGACACGCTTGACATCACGCTGGTGCCGGAAGAGCCACAACGAATCGCGCTGTTAGAGGCTGGCAGCGTTGACATCGCGCCAATCGGCACGGACGCATTCGAGCACGTCAGAGAGAATGATTACAGGATCGACGGTCCAAAGCATGTAGTGTCCACCGCGCTGCGCTTCTTCATGAGCTACGACACCGACTTCCTGACATCCAGCCTAGAGTTCCGCAAGGCGCTCGCAATCGGCGTGAACATGCCGGAGATTGTCGCATCTGCGTACCCGCCGGAAGCCGCAAGCGTGGCGACGGGTTCGGCGCTCTTCACTCCGGTTTCGCCCGGCTACATTGAAGACCTGCCGACATATCCATACGACCCGGACGAAGCGCGAGCGCAATTGGCGCAATCCGGATACGCGGGCGAGACAGTGAAGCTAATCTCCCTCGTCGCCTACGGTCTATCTGAAATGCCGCTCATCAATGAGATGATTGTTGAAGACTGGCGCGAAGTCGGCATCAATGCGGAAGTCGTGCCGACGGAGTGGCCCGCAGTGCAACCACTATTCATGCCCCGACCGCAGCTCTTCGACGATTTTGCGCCTGCGCCGGTGCTACATGGCGCGCAGCCGTCGCGGCCCGGAGGCGACATCAACAGTGTCCGGCGCTACATGAGCGGCGCGGACGGCGCGATGCTGACCTACTACGCGCCCGACGTTGCGGACGCGATGCTCAACCAGATACAAGCCGCCGTCAACGACGACGAGCGCAATCTGACCCTGCAGGCGTTGAACCGCAAGACATACGCCGAGTTCTGGGCAATCCCGATCTTCTGGCGGCACGACACCTACGCTGTCAAGCAAACCCTAATCGGTTGGCAGCCCACCAACGGCACGTCTTCCGATCTCCACTTCGAGACAATAACACGCTTGGCACAGTAGGGTTGACCGAGTGATTCAGCGGCGTAGGGCGGTCTGAATATGGCGTTACAACGCAGTGAATTGAGATATTCGCCGGCGATAAACTACTGTGCCGGCTCCACTATTTCCAGCACTTGGTTGGCGTCAACATCTTCAAGCATCTGCGTGCGACCACTTGGCCAGTGTACCTCGATCCAGTCAACGCTGTTGGAGCGTCCCAGCCCAAACTCCAGCTCCACGCTGTCCATAGATAGGTAGCTCGAACCGGCACGAACCTCTTGCACCTGTGTCATCCCGCCCGCGCTGACGTACACGCGCGCGCCGATGCCGTCGGCGTTGCTGCCCGTGCCGTCGATTGCCATCCTGCCCTTGAGGCGCAGCGCAATCCAACGGTTGTTGCCGCCCGGATTCATCCACACGAATATCGGTCCGCCCGCCTCGCTGAACGACACCTGCCGCGAGTCCTCCCACAGGCTGCCCTTGCTGTTCGTGCCAATCAGGTCAAGGTAACCGTCGCCGTTAAGGTCGCCGTGCGCCACGCCCTTGCCGTTCTCGTGAAACATTGGGTCAATGCGGTGCAGCCCTGCATTCTTCTTCGGGTCGGCAGGGTCAATCTTGTCGTAACGCGCGCGCTGCACATCGACAAGCTGCGCGCGCACCGTGATGTCCTCGAACGCGCCGCCAACATTGCGCATCATCCTTCCTGCCGATGGGAACACTTCGCCGCCCGGCGCTTCACCTCTGTCCACCGTCGAACCGAGCCAGTACAGGTCTTCGTCGCCGTCGTTGTCGTAATCGAAGAATGTCGTGCCGAACGCGAAGTCGTATGCGCTCAATCCTGTTGGTACGACTTGATCCGGGTGAATGTTGGCGGGATCAAGCGAATCGGGTGGCATCAGCGGGCTCGGCGTTACCGCGACCGATGGCGCGACATCGTGGAACGCGCCGATTCTTCCTGCGCCGGGTACATCGCGCACACCGTCGTTGCGCAGCAGATAGTGCAGGCAAGTGCCCCAGGCGAAGCGCTCGTGGTACGCGCAGAACGGCATCGGCGTGTCCGGCGGCGCGGCAAGGCGCGGATGAAAGCCGACATTCGACACGAAGATGTCCAGGTCCGCGTCGCCGTCGTAGTCGCCGATGGCGAAGCCCATCCACGCGCCTACCTGATCCACGCCCATGACGCGTGCCACATTCGTGAAGCGCACATTTCCGGGCGACGAGTCGTTACGCAGCACGTGCAGCCTGTCGCCGTCATTCGCCACCCACAAGTCGGAATCGCCGTCGCTGTCGTAGTCGAAAAAAGTTACCGCCTGAGTCTGCCCGCTTGGATCGCCCACGCGACTGCCGAGGTCGTCGCGCAGATTGGGGTCGTAGCCTTCGTACTCGTCCCCGGTTTCGGCATCCTTGTACAGCACCGGCTCGCCGTCGCCCTCGCGCATCCAGACCTGCTGCCCGTGCACGCCCGAACTCTCGCTGATGTCTGTGAATGTCAGGTCGCCGTTGTTGCGAAACAGCACATTGTACTGCCCGTTCTGGAACGGCACGCTCATGCCCCGGAAATCGTCCTCCGCGAGATTGCCGACATAGATGTCCACCCAGCCGTCGCGATCGACATCGGCGCAAGTCGCGCTCATCGCCGTGCGCGCGTTGGCAGCATCGCCGAACGCCGCTTCCGTGATGTCGCTGAATGTGCCGTCGCGCATATTCAGCAGCAGTCGATCGATATTCTGCCTGCCTTCGGGCTGCGAGCGATAGTCCAGCCTGTCCGTAAGGCTACCCTGCGCGCCGACATATATGTCCTGAAAGCCGTCGTTGTTCACGTCGCAGGCGACAACGCCTGTACCGTGAGACTGTCGCAGGGCAGCGCCGGCATCATCCGCGACATTCTCGAATGTGCCGTCGCCGTTGTTGCGATACAGCCAATTGCCGAATTCATAGGCGTTCGACACATAAAAGTCCATATCGCCATCGCGATCATAGTCGAATACCACCACGCCCGGCCGGATATTCCATGACTCCTTGAGTCCTTTCAGCGCGTCCTGCGTAACATTCACGAACGGAAGTATGACATCCGGGACGGGGGCGGGTTCTATGGTTGCGTCGTCGTTGCGTTGGCAGGCGAGCGCAAAAGGAGCCGCCGCCACAACCAGTGCGACGGCGGACCACTTCAAGAATGCATGCATAAGTAATTTGGCCTGAAAGGCGATATTAAAGTATAAGCGCCGCGATCCTAGTCAGCCCCGCGCAGCCTTGGATCGAGCATATCCCGCAGCGCATCCCCAAAGATATTCGAGCAAAGCACCACGATAGTAATCATCAGCCCTGGCGCATAAACCAAGTGCGGGTTGTCCGCGAAGTAGTTCGCCGCACCCGTCAGCAGATTGCCCCATGACGGCGTAGGCGGTGAAATCCCAACGCCGAGGTAGCTGAGGGATGCTTCGATCACGATGGCGTTGCCCACATTTACTGCTAGCATCACAATCCACGGCGCCCACGAGTTAGGAACCAGGTGGCGCAGAATTATCCGCAAGTTTGAAGAGCCGATCGCGCGCGCCGCCTCCACATACTGCATGTTACGTAGCACCAGCGCGTGAGAGCGCAGTAATCGAGAGGCGTAAGGGGATATTGCGATTGATAATGCGACAATTACCAAGAACACAGCTAAGTCAATATCGAAGAAGATTAGGTTCAACTCCCCCTCGAGTTCAAACGGAATGATGATTGCCATAGCCAATATGATACTGGGTATGGCCATTAAGGTGTCCGTCAGGCGCTGGATTATGAGGTCCGTAATGCCGCCGAAATACGCGCCGGTAATTCCAAACAGCGCTCCCACTGTGATGCCAAGAGTTGGAGCGACCAACCCAACGACTAGAGATACCTTGCCCCCGTGTAGCAGGCGGCTGAAAAGGTCACGAGTTATCCTGTCCGTGCCGAGTATGTGTATACGCCCGTCCTTAGACGGTGAAAACGGCTCCGCGAATCGGACGCCTTGTCGCTCGTATGGGTCGAAAGGCGCGACGAAATTGGAGAATAGCGTCGATACCAGCACAATAGCGAGTACCACTAACGCTACGGACGCTGCCGGGTATCGACTCCAGAATCTACCGACGGCGGTTCCTGCCCTTCGTGACAGGCTCTGGGCAGAAGCTTCGGTTGTTGGGAAGCTTAATCCTGCTTGGCTCATAATGTCGGAAACTCCTTCAATGGAAAGTCGAGCGCCTGACGCTGATTCTGCGCTACGAGTATCTGATTCGTGGATCGACTACCGAGTAGAATAAGTCAACCACCAGTATCCATGCGGCGAGTATTATTGTCAGGATGACGACGATGCCGACAACCATATCGTAGTCTCGCGCGAGGATTGAGAACAGAACCTGCTGTCCCAGTCCCGGTATGGAGAATACGAACTCGATGACTACCACGCCGGAGATGATGAAGCCGAAGTGATAGCCCGCCATTGTCAGCACCGGGATGCTGGCGTTGCGAACCGTATGCCGCGCGACCACGATGAATTCACGCAGTCCCTTAGCGCGGGCAGTACGCACATAGTCTTCGCGCAGCACTTCCAGCATCATCGAACGGACCAGCCTGCTCAGCACCGCTGCCGAAGTCAGCCCGGTTGCGATGACGGGCAGGAATAGCTGCGCCAGATTTCTGCCCGGATCCGTAAAGAATGGAGTGTAGTTCAACGGCGGGCTCCAGTTAAATACCCGCGATGCGAATATGATGAGCAGGATGCCAAGCCAGAATGATGGAACGGCTAATGAGAGCGCTGTAAATATCCTTATGCTCTGGTCCCACCAACTTCCTCTAGTAATTGCCGATAAGATACCTAATGGGAAGGCGAGCAACAATGAGAATATCATTGCAAGAATTGCCAGTGTTACTGTGGCCTCCATTTTGTCCTTGACGATTTGGCCTACATATCTGTCCTGATAATTTGAGTATCCGAAGTCTCCACTTATGACGCCTCCTATGGTGGCGTCGGCAGATGAACCCACTTCCCCTTCCCCGCGGCCAAGATCAGGCGGAGGGTAACCAATGCCGCGCAGTATGACGCAATTTCCGCACAGCCAGTGTGCATACTGAACGATTATTGGGTTGTTCAGCCCCAACTCTTCCCGCAACTTCGCCTTCGTTTCCGGAGTGGCGCCGCCCTCTGATGTCAGCGTGCTGACGATATCACCCGGAAGCACGCGCAACATGAAAAACACCAGCGTGCCTGACAGGAACACCGTGGGTATGATGAGCATCAACCGGCGTATTATGTATTTCCACATATCACAAGCCTTCGCTGCAGGTCAGAGCTAAATATCCATGCTAGCCCACATCCCGACGGGCATTCGTTCCGGTCGGGATGTGGATGACTCTATTGCTATCGTTGTAATTTTACTAACAACTGGAGCTCGGGTTCGGTGCGTCGCAATCCAGCCACACATCCTCAAACTTATTGTTACTGAAGATTTCCTGCACTACGAGGTCCCAGCCGTGTACATAGTTCCAATGGAACTTGTTCTGGTTAGCCGCCATATAAGGCACACTGGGCACCCACTCGTCTTTCATAATCCTGTGCATTTCGCCGAAGAGTTCATCGCGCTCCTGCCCTGCAGGAAGTGTCCGCGCGGAGTTCCACGCTTCCATGTAATTAGCCGGCGGGTCCCAACCTCCGTTACGTCCACCGCCTGGACTGTACATGATGTCCGCAACCGGAACCACTCCGCCGTAGCTGGGAGCTGTACCGCCGGTCGCCGCTTCGTAGTTCCTGCCCTCGACCGTCGCGATCATTGCCGTCCAGTCCTGAACGCGAATCGTGACATCAACTCCGATTTCCTGCATGTCTGCCTGCAGCAACTCTCCATGGTGCGTGCGTGCGGTCACGGCAATGACCTCGAACTCCGTCAGACCGCCTTTCTCGGCGAAGTCCTTCGCCATCGCAAGCTCTGCCTCTCGGTTCTCCGGCTTGTATCCGGGTATGGTGTCCAGTATCTCCTGCTGGTCAGGGAAAACATAGCTGAACCAGCTTATTGGGAACACTGGGTTCTCCGCACCTTCACCATCAATGACGCCTTGCTTGTAGAATCCATAGAACACGGCCCTGCGAGCATCAACATTGTCAAATGGAGGCTTCTGGTTGTTGAGCTGAATTGCCGCTACGTCCACGAACGGCTCCACTTTGAAAGTTGCCTGTCCGGGGTTGTCGTCGAGAAGATTCTTGTACTCGACGTGGCTCAGGCTAAATGTCGGCTTCGTAGCGTCTGCCTGCTTCGTTCGAATCGCGGCTATCTGCGCCTGTGGCTCAATAATTACGATGGAAGTAACATTGTCCAAGTAAGGGTAAGGGGATCCATCTGGCGCGTCTCTGAAGTAATCGGGGTTTCTTTCAGAAGAAACTGAGACCTGGTCCTCAGCGTCGGTAATCTTGTATGGTCCGGTGCCGATTACGTCTTGCCACTTATTGATCGTGTTCTCATTGGCTTCAAGGATATGCTGAGGAATCAGAGAATGCCACTGGTTAGCAGACTCAGCGATAAAGTCGCCAAAGGAATCCTTGAGGTTGATCTCTAGCGTGTTGTCGTCAACCTTGTTCATCGTGTCGATTAGCGCGAAAGCGCCCACGCGAGGCTGAATGATTCCCTCTGGTGGATTGCGCCACCTGTCAATCGCATAGATGATGTGATCGACGTCGAATGGAGTTCCGTCATTCCACTGGGTCAAGTCCTCGTCAATATGGAAGGTAAACGTCTTTGAGTCGTTTGTGACTTCCCATGTCTCAGCCATGTCGGGCCAAATCTCGATGCCGTCGCGCGGCGAGAACTGGAGCAAGCCGCTGTACATTCTGCCGCCATAGTGGAAGAGTGAGATCCAGGTGCTAGTCTGCGAGAAGTCCCACTTCGGCGGGAATGTCGCATTGATGACTCGCAGATGACCGCCCCTGACGACATCCCCGTCAGCCATTGCGGCTGCGGGCGCCGCGGGCGCTGCGGCTGCCGGTGCCGCGGTTGGAATCGAGGGAGGCACGACGGTCGGCGGGAATGTCGCCGTCGCCTGCACCTGCGCCGCCGGAGCAGCGTCGGGCGCTGCGCCTCCGCATGCAATGGCAAACGCCATCAGCGCAGCCAGAGCGAAACTAATGCACAATGCTCGTGTAAGACTAATCCGCATCTTTGCTTCGTCCTCCTAAATATATTCACGATTATTCTACTGCATGTAACAGGATGGCTCACCGCACAAACGGCATGTGCTCTAATTGCCAACACTGTGTGGGAGAGGTTTATGCGTATGATGTGTGGAACAATCGCAGCGTCTTGCGTGAACTTATAATTGATAATATTGAGATTGTCAAGCCTGACAGGACTGACATATCTCAACCCAGAAAAGGCGGTGCTAATGACACACACCTTTTCGTAACGCCTATGTCCGGAAGTCTAGCCTGTCTTCCCTCCCAATTGAAGGCGGGCTGATTTCCGACGATGTGCGCTGTTGTTTACAGCTGCCGCAGCCGCGGGTCCCATCGGTCGCGCAGCCAGTCGCCGATGAAGTTGAACGCCAGCACGGTCAGGAATATCGCCATGCCGGGGAAGAACGCCACCCACCAGGCAGAGCTGAGGTAGTCGCGTCCGTCAGCGACCATTGAACCCCATGTCGGCGTCGGCGGCGGAACGCCTGCGCCCAGGAAGCTGAGTATAGACTCCGCCAAAATGATGCTGCCCACCTGAAGCGTTGTCGCCACTACGATGGTATTTGTTACGCCCGGCAGGATATGGCGGTACATTATGCGGAATGTGGACGCGCCCGCAATCTGCGCTAATGCCACATAGTCCAGGCTCTTGAGCTGAAGCGTCTGCCCGCGCACGAGGCGCACGATGCCGGGCCAGCTCGCCAATGCCAGTACCAACACTATCACATCGCCGTTGATTAGCACTTTCTGCCCAAGCACAATCACGATAATCAGCGCGAGCAGCAGGTACGGTATAGCCGTCGCGACATCCGTCAGGCGCATTATCAGCTCGTCGAGGACGCCGCCGAAATAGCCGGCAGACAAGCCCAGAACCGTGCCTACGAGAGTTCCCACGATAATTGCGACCGCGGCGAGCACGAGCGACACACGCGCGCCATATATGATGCGCGTCAGCAGCCCGCGACCGAGCGCGTCCGCGCCCAGCAAGTAGAAGTTCTCGCCGGTCTGACGGCACTTGTCCAACCACGGCACCTCGGGAACCTCAGTGTTGTTTATCGGATTCTGCTTCGTGCCGCAAGTCTCATACCAGAAGGGCGCGTCCGTTTTGGCGCGTAAGTCCTGCTTGATAGGTTCGTTCGGCGCGATGATAGGCGCAAAGACGGCGGAAACCACCAGAGTTACGATGATGAAGATGGGGAACACCGGCCAGCGACGCAACACATACAGAACCTTGCTTATCAAGGTCTGCTGATTGGCGCGCTCGATGCTCTCCAGGTTTACCGCCGCTGCTTGTGCCATCGTATTTGCCGCTCCTAGTCTAGGAGTACCGAATTCTCGGGTCGATGAATGCGTAGAGTATATCCACGATGAAGACGGTCATCACATATAGGATAGTGAACATCATCACCGCTGTGGTCATCACCGGGAAGTCATTGTTGATGATTGCCTGCACCGTCATGAAGCCGAGGCCGGGCCAGGCGAAGACCGTTTCGGTTACGACTGTGCCTGCGATAAATGCCGCCATTATTAGCGCCGAGAATGTGAGAGGCGGAATAAGCGAGTTCTTCAGCGCATGCTTCCAGATTAGCGTGGCGTTGCCCACGCCCTTGGCGCGTGCCAACTTTACAAACTCGGAGTCCAACACTTCCAGCATGGACGAGCGCACTAGGCGCATTAGTCCGGCGGAGGCAAGCCAGCCCAATGTTATCGAGGGCAACACGAAGTATCTCAAGCGTGATAGCAATGTTTCGTCGTCGTCCCCACGTGTTCCGGGCGGCAGCCATTCTAATTGAACGGCGAATATGAGAATTAGCATAATGCCCAGCCAGAATGGGGGGAGCGCCTGCCCGAACACCGCGAAGGTTCTTCCGACCAGATCCCATAAAGAGCCGCGTTTAACCGCGGAGAGCACGCCTAGCGGCACCCCCGTAATCAGCACGAACACCCACGCCGCAAGCCCTAACTGCAAGCTCGCAGGCGCGAATATCCTCAGCATCTCCGTGGATTCGTAGCCTGACTTCAAGGACTTGCCGAAGTCTCCGGTCAACGCTTTACCCAGCCAGATGAAGTACTGCATGACCAGCGGCTTGTCCAAGCCAAACTCTCTGCCCCAGGCGTCCCACTGCTCTTGCGTGGTGTAGCCGGACGCCAGAAAGAGATAGCGCGGATCGCCCTGAAGCCGCGACATGCTGAACACTATCAGCGTCGCCGCAATCACGGACAGTATCGTAAAGAACAGCCTGCGAAGCACGAAGGTCTTCATTGGGGCATAGTGTCCTTACTCTGGGGTTTGAGTAAATAAGCGCCGCCGTGCCTTGTGGTCTTATGAGCGGCGCGAGTTAGGTCGATATGATGTGGAAAGCGCGCCCACCCGGATTAGTCCGGAATGGGCGCTTCAATTGCCTTTGACTACTGAGGCGGCTGATAGACCACAGTATCGAAGCTGTTGGTCAAGCGCCACGGCTTGAGGTCCCAGTCCTGCACGGTGTCGGGGTTCATGCCGATGAGAGTCGGCACTTCCACGATGCCGGTGCCGGTCTTCAAGTCGAACCAGCGGTCCATGATTTCCTCGCGCGTAGAAAGGTTCTCGTCGGAGCCTTTATCCTGAATGCGAGTGATGTCGAAGTCGTTGTAGAAGTTGTTGTCCTCGATGCCCGCGTTATAGCCGCCCGCCGAAGCGATGGGCCACAAGCAGCAGACCGGAATGGTTCCGCCCGGGTCTTTCGCCTGCGCGCTGTTAGGACCCCAGCTCGTCTGCCACACGGACTTGATTGAGCGTCCGACCATTGTCGGGCGACGCGACGAGTATGCCGTGTTGTCGATGTAAGGCTTCAAGCCAAGATGCTCTTCCCACATGCCTACGACAGCCTGGCAGACCTCGATGGATGTGCCGTTGCCCGCCGGACAGTAGTACTCGAATTCGAATCCGGGCTCCACACCCGACTCCGCCAGCTTTTGCTGTGCGATTGTCGGGTCGAACTGAGCTGCCCACTTGTCCTTATACTCGGGATGCGTCTGGTGGAAGGCGATGCCGCCGCCATGTCCCGTGCCGTAGATTGCGCCACCGTAACCGGAAACAATCGTCTCGCCGATGAGGTCGCGGTCTATCGCATATATCAGAGCCTCGCGGAAGGCTTTCGCCTTCATCATGTGCTCCGTCTCGTAAGAGAACTTGTCGGTGTCCTGGTAGTCGAAGCCGGTGGCGTCGCAGCCGGAGCCGAGTGCACCTGATGGGTTCGAGCGGTCGGCGTCCGCGCACTCTATACGCGGGTCGCCAATCCATGGATGCTCATCGTCAGGGTAAAAGCCCTCGCGAAGTTCTACAGGGTCGCCTGTCTGCGGGTCTTTGTACGACCAGTAGTTGCCCGCCATGTAGATGAACTGACCGAGAATCTGGTTCAGCCCGTCGTGGAACTTGAAGCCTTCGTTCTGCAAGTCCGCTACATCCTGGATAGACACCATGGATATGTCTGCCTGCCCGGTCTGGAGCAGAGCGGTGCGCTGTGCCGCCTCGCTTGCCTGCCGCAACTTCAAGAACGCGAAGTTCGGGTTGTTGTTCCAGTGGTCAACGCGCGAAGTCGCCTCGATAAGCTCGTTGGGACGCCACTCCTGCACATAGAAAGGACCCGTGCCGTGCGGGGTCGTCAAGATTTCGTCGCCGATTTCGTCGTAGAGCGTCTTCGACACGACGCCAATAGCATCGCCGCACATGCTGCTGATGCCTGCGCCACCGCCGTTAAGCCAGTCGGCGATGTAGTTGCGGAAGGTGCCCTTCAGCGTGTACTTGTCGGTCGCTTCCCAGAGCTTGAACCAGTCGCCCGCCTCGCCCGCATTGGAGTGCGTGGCGGCGGGGTTGTTGGAACCGGCGTCGTTGAACGACCATGCCGCGTCCTCGGCGGTGAATTCCGAGTGCCTGCCCGAGGCAACATAGAAGTCCACGCCTTCGCGCAACTTAACCGAGACCGACCCCTGATTTTCGGGGTCGTCGAAGTTCGGAGGAAGGTCGTACTCCCAGCTCAGCGCCAGCATAGGCGCTTCGCAGGTCTCGTCGGACACCTTGCCCTTGCCGCCGTCGCCGGCAGTGTTAGGCTCCCATGTAACCAGCAGTTCTTGGAAGCCGTAGTAGTAGTTCATCATATTGTCGGGCCATGTCGCCTTCTCGTTCCGATAAAGGGGAGACCCGACATTGTCCAGCACCACTGTTAGAGTGGCGCCTTCGCCGGATGCTGCTGCGGGGGCTTCTTGTGCCGGCGCAGGCGCTGCGGTCGGCGCTGTTTGCGCTGGAGCCGCAGGAGCTGGGGCCTGTGCGGCAGGCTGCTGCTCGGGTGCCTCGGGCGCGGGCGCTGCGCCACCGCAAGCAATCGCGGCAAAAGCGACCAGCGCCGCCAAAGGCAGTAGCCACAAGAACCTTCCATTCTTGCCTTGTGTCATTTCTCGTCCCTCCAATTTTTTATAGGTGTCCAAATGTCCCTAACTTCTAAGAAATTTGTGAAACATTGCACCCATTCCAGAATTCAGGTCATATTATTCTAATCGCCCGCGCAATGTCAACTTGATGAGACCATCGGCGTCGTTGAAGAAAGTGTTGGAATAGACGAAGGATCGAAGAAGGCGAGAGCGTCGCATGATTGGAAGTGTTGTAAATCGGTCTGTTCGGAGGTCTCGCCATGCTATTCATAGAACTTGCGAAGCAGTCAGTCCCGTGCGAACAAGCCTGTCCGGGAAATCCCCCAATTTCGGCCACGAAGCCAATTCAGACCTGAGTGCATTCTGCCCGGCAGGCTTTGAATTATAATCTGCCCTCGACCTGCACCGTAACGATGTCCACGCCATGGAATTTCTGATGTCGTACAGCGGAGGAATGGTATCGCAATAGCCTGAGCGAAAGATCATCGACTGTTGGCACTGCCTCTTCGTCGGCAAGATAAGCCAACTGATCTTCGATGTTCTCCTGACGCATTGTGGCGATGAATTCCAACTCCAGCATCGTTCCTTGCGGCCTTGCGTTGATGACTAGGCGCCTTTGCTCCGAGCCGCCAGAGTCGTCCTCTTGCAGCTGTAGGCTGGCGAGCGTTTCTTCGCCGGCGGACCGCAACCGTAATGTGGAGGTTTCGTTCCATCCCAGCCTAGATGCCAACTGGGTAAGAAATTCATCAATGTCTGGGAGCGAAGTCATGCTCAGTGTAGTCTGTAGGCGCGAGTGGCGTGTACTCGTCGCTTCGAACAGTAGCGTCATGCCGATGGCAACGATAGCCCCGACGGTAACTCCACTACCGAGTAACGCGCCTAGTTCATCACCAAAAATGTCCCGCGTGACGGGATGGCCTTGGATGCCCAAGCCCAGTGCGCTCGCGAGCGCGACCACCAATATACGCCTGGAGTCGAGTCCGTCGCGTAAGATAGTCTGCCAAGCCGCTGACGAAGAGCATTCCCATGGCGAGAATTAGGTAAGCGCCCAACACGGGACCGGGGACAGTTAGCAAGATGGCAGTAAACTTCGAGAAGAATGCCAGCGCCACAATGACAATCCCCACCACAATGCCGACACGACGGGCGGCGACTCCGGTGAGGCTAATCAGGTAGAGACTGTATGAGGCGTTTGCCATTGTGGGCAGCGTGCCGGCGATGCCGGCGAGCAACATCCCAATCCAATGCCATTGACGCTGACCATGCCCTGTACCCGACGGAAGTCGATCGCTCGTGGCAGTTGCCGGGAGCCTTGCTGGATCACCACACCGTCGCTGATAGTCTTGATACCCAATACTAAGGTCAGAATCTCGAACGAAGGCAAGAGAGCCCAGAACTCCTTGCCCGGCGTGAGTTCGAAACTAAGCGCGGGCATCTCGGGGATGCCAAACCAACTGGCTTTGGCTATTCGGTCTGTTTCGACAACGCCGAATGCGACAGCGACAGCGCATCCGGCAAGGATGCTAAGGATGCTGATGAACGGCGCTACCAGGCGCCAGCGCCCGCTCACGCGCAAAGTCACAATCACCGATACCAGCAAGGTCATTCCCGCAATCGCCGGCCCTGCCATAGATGGAGCATTGCTGGGTAGATCCTGAATGGTATCGAAGGCTATGGGCAGCACGCTGACAGCGATCAGGATTGTCACCGTGCCGGAGACGACCGGCGTGATTATTCGCCGTAGGATTGGCAACCACCAAGCGAGCGCGACCTGAATTAAGCTGCAAACCACCATCAGTGTCGCGAACATTCCGGGCCCAGCCGCAGAGATTGAAGACACCATGACGGCAATGAACATTGCAGCGGGCCATGCGAGCACGAGGTGCCCGGCCGAATCGCTGTAGTCGGAACGCTTGCAACGCCGTGATTGCCGCACATATCAACATTGCCGCGAAGACGCTCCATGTTAAGTGGGTGTCGCCCAGCCCCGAAGATCGAACCGCGATCGCCACGTTCAGCACCGTCGGCGCAAGTACGAGCGCGGCACCCTGAAATCCGACCAGCAATGCGACAATCGGAGGACAAGCCTCCTCAGTTCATACCGTTGGGCTGTTCTGCGTTCCCGACTGTTTACTCGCCAACTTATCACTCTTGGAGACAACACTCGGAGAACTTTACCACATCTATACACTTATACATAACCTACCGCAAATGTCGTGGGCAGATAGTGCGGGACGTGTTTTGCCTTACGCTCCCATGTAAAACCTGTCTGGAGCCTCGGCTGACCCTGAGAATGGAACACCCCTGCGATATAACGCGAAGTCGCTGCCTGTTGTGCGCCTTTCCCGTGTGATGTAAAATACACACTGATGTATAATGTGAAGATACCCGTACACGGCATGTAAGGTGTTTAACCACGAATTAGAGTATCAATTCGACTGAAAACTACTCACTTCTTAAGGAGGGAGCGAGAATGGCTAATGATGTTGCCCAGATTGCCCACCTGATGCGCCGCGCAGGTTTCGGCGCCTCACGGGCGGAGCTGGACGAATTGGGAGAGAAGGGCTACGAGGCGGTCGTCGATGACCTCGTGAATCCGGAACGCTTTCCGGAGCTTGAAGAGGACATCTGGAAGAGATACAACCTCGAACTGAGCTACACGGACTCTTTGCCCGCGCACACCGGACGCTGGATTTACCGCATGGTCAACTCGGAGCGGCCACTTCAGGAGAAGATGGCGCTGCTCTGGCACCACGTATTTGCCACTGCTTGGTACAAGGGCGAGCACGTGCCGTCCATCGTCCGCCAGATCGAGACATTCCGCGAAGTCGGCTTGACTGATATGCGGACAATTCTGCTCGAGCTCGCGAAAGACCCGGCGATGAACTATTGGCTGGACAACTGCGAAAACCACCGCGGCGAGCCCAACGAGAACTGGGGCAGGGAATTGCTCGAGCTGTTCTCCATGGGCGTCGGGCACTACTCCGAAGAGGACATCAAGAACGCGTCTCGCGCATTTACCGGCTGGACATTCACTCAGCCCATACCGCTGTATCCCTTCGGCAGCTACGACGCCGAGTTCCTCTATGTTCCCGAAGACCACGACGAATCCGAGAAGACCTTCTTGGGCGAGACTGGCAACTTCAACGGCGAGGATATTATCGACATTATCGTGCGTCAGCCCGCCACGGCAGCGTTTATCTGCCGCCACATCTACAACTTCTTCGTCGCGGACGAGCCGCAGGTACCCGCATGGGAACTCGAGCCGCCGCGCGACCCTGAGGCGATGGAAATCCTCATCAGCGCCTACTTCGAGAACAACGGCGAAATTCGCCCCATCCTGCAGACGCTCTTCAACTCAGCGTTCTTCAAGGAAGCGATGTTCAAGAAGGTGAAGAGCCCGTCCGAACTCGTCGCTGGCACTATCAAACTGGTCGGCACTTACAAGTTCCCGCAACCGAACGAGAATATCGGCGCGCTCAGCGCTGCGACCGGCGTGATGGGGCAACAGCTGATGAACCCGCCAACGGTCGAAGGCTGGCACACGGGACACGAGTGGATTGACGGCGGCACGCTTAACGAGCGCATCAACTTTGCGGTCAACCAGCTCAATGACCTGTCAAAGCCCGGCGTGCAGGACATCGTTTCCCGTATGGGCGATGGCAGCGAAGACGGCAAGCTGGCGCCGGAGCAGTTCGTCGAAATGTCGCTCGAACTCGCCGGTCATGTTGCCGTTGACGACGCAACCCGCGAAGGCTTGCTGCGTTACGCGGAGGCGGCCGGGCCCCTCGCATTCGACACCGAAGGCGAGGCAAATGACAGCGCCACGCACATCGGCAGAATGCTGCAGCTCATCGTGTCCACCCGCGAGTACCAGTTCGCCTAGTACACTGAACATAGATACACTTTTCGTTGACATCTACAGGCAAGCAAGCATAAGGAGGCATTGAGATGCCAGCCAATGGTAACGGAAAAGACCCGGTCATGGTCGTAGTGCAGCTCTCCGGCGGAAACGACTTCATGCACACGCTCATCCCGTACAACAGCCCGACCTACTACGACAACCGCAAGCTGGTCAAGATCGAGCGCGAGGATGTGCTGCCTATCAACGACGACCTCGCCTTCAACCCCAACGCGCGCCCAATCAAGGAAATGTTCGAAGAGGGCAAGGTTGCGGTAGTGCAGGGCATCGGCTACCCGAACTCCAACCGCTCCCACTTCCGAGGAATGGACATCTGGCACACTTGTGAGCCGGACAAGGTCGTAACAGAGGGCTGGGTCGGCAAGGCGCTCCGCGAACTCGACCCCAAGGGCGAAGATGAACTTACAGGCATCAACTTCGGCGTCGGTCTGCCGCGCGCGATGGCAGTGCCGGGCGTTCCGGTGACTTCCGTCAACGATCTCGATAGCTACGGTCTGATGACCGGCATCGGCGAGGACGAACAGCGCGACCAGGCGCTGCAAATCTTCAAGGACATGTACGCCCAAGCGATAGGCACCGGTCCCGTTATGGAATACCTGTCGCGTACCGGCATGGATGTGCTTCGCGGCGCGGACAGGCTGAAAGCTGCCCCCGCGCAGTACAGCTCCACGGTAGAATACGGCGACAACGCGATCGCTAACAGCCTTCGCGACATCGCACGGGTGCACACGACCGGGCTTGGCACGCGCATCTTCTACACCAGCCACGGCGGCTACGATACGCACGCCAACGAGAATCCAACGCATCCGAAACTGCTGCAAGACCTGTCCGGCGCAATCCGTGACTTCTTCGATGACCTGAACGAGCACGACGCGGCGGACAATGTGGTGATGCTAGTCTTCACCGAATTCGGCAGACGCATCAAGGACAACGGCAGCGGCACGGACCACGGTTCGGGCGGCGGCGCGTTCATTATCGGCGAGCCGGTCAAGGGCGGTCTGTACTCCGAGTACCCGTCCCTCGATTCCAAGGACTGGGCGAAGGGCGAAGACCTGGAGCACACCATCGACTTCCGCGGCATCTACGCAACGATGCTCGAGCAGTGGATGGGCATCGACTCCCCCGACATCGTGAACGGTAAGTACGAGCAGATTACCCCATTCAAGTAAAAAGAGTTAGTCGGTCTGGCAGTTAGTCGGTTCGTCGGCACGAAAGCAGGAATCCACTGCGGCATAGCACAGGACCGACTCAAAGTAGATTCACTATGCTGAAAGATTGACTAACTGAAATACCGACAAACTGAAAACTCCAGCGAGGTGCAAATTATGGCCAGACCATACGCATTGCTCAGGTCGGGCTTTCCCTATTACATGACGCTCGGCATGCGCCGCGTAACATCCAATGCTGTTGACATCGCGTTCGGCAAGGAAGACCGCATCTACATCCTGTGCCGTGGCGGACTCGGCACGGACATTCGGCGCATCAACTGGGCGGACGACAATCTTGGCGTCATCGGCGGCGGCACATTCCAGTGGCCCTCCGGCTTGCTCTGCGACGAAGACGAACTGCTGTATGTCTCGGACGAGGCGCACAACAAGGTCTTCGTGCTGGACAGAGAAGGCACGCTCCTGAATAGCTGGGGCGAGCAGGGCGACGGCGCGGGGCAGTTCAACCGCCCGACCGGATTGGCGTTCGACGACGACGGCAACATCGTCCTGTCCGACACGCTCAATCACCGCATTCAGACTTACAGCCGGGAAGGCGAGTTCATCTCGCAGTTCGGCGAGTTCGGCGATGGCAAGGGGCAGCTGAACATGCCCTGGGGCCTGACCGTTGACGACGAAGGCGACATCTATGTAGCCGACTGGCGCAACGACCGCGTGCAGAAGTTCGCGCCCGACGGCGAGTTCCTGATGGAAATCGGCGCCCCCGGCGGCGACAAGGGCGAGTTCGACCGCCCGACCAGCGTTACCGTTGATTCTGACGGCGACATATATGTCTGCGACTGGGGCAACGACCGTGTGCAGCTCTTCGACAGCGAGGGCAGATTCGTCGAGCAGTTCATCGGCGACGCGAACCTGTCGCGCTCGGCGCGCGAGTACATCCTTGCCAACCCGGTTACACTGCGCCTGCGCGAGATGGCTGACCTAGAAGCCACCAAGCGCTTCCGCGCGCCGCTAACCGTGCGCACGGACGATGAGGGCAAGCTGTATGTCTGCGACTTCGGTTCGCACCGCATCCAGATATACAAGAAGGAAGCCTACGCGCTCAACGAACAAGAGATTGCGCCGCCCTTGCGCAATCCGGTGCTATTCACGACCTAGCCCGGTTCGCACGGCATCGCAGTCAAACGCTTATCCGAGGGGCGGGAAATCACCCGCCCCTTGTCTTTTGCGCAGCCACTCCATCCCGCTTAACCTGTGCATCCATGTCAGTTCCCATTTCATGACTACACGCACCAGCACCGCATTCGTCGATATGCAGCGGCGCATGCGCCCATCGACAGTGAGGCGCGCGCTGTATGTGCTGCGCCGCTGGCCTCTGATACCCATCGTCATAATTGGCACGCTCGTTGCCTGCGCCATATTCGCCGACTACATCTCACCGAGCCTGCCCAATCGCCAAGACTTGCGCGACCGCACGGCGGCGCCGTTCTGGTACGCGCAGTGCGTTGGCGAAGAAAAGCCGTATCGCGATTATTGCAGCAGGGGCGGCAAGTACATTCTCGGCGCGGATCCGCTTGGCAGGGATGTGCTGACGCGCATAATTCACGGCGCGCGCGTCTCGCTGACACTTGCGGCAATCAGCATCGCCATCGGCATGATTATCGGCGCTACGCTTGGCTTAGTCGCGGGCTACTTCGGCAAGTACATAGACGAAGTCATAATGCGCCTCACCGACATCACCTCCGCGATTCCATACCTGCTGCTCGCGCTGATAATCGTCGTAGTGCTAGGGCAGAAAATCTATGTCATCATCGGCGTGCTCGCGCTGGCGAGCTGGCCCGAAATCGTGCGCCTTGTACGCGGGCAGACGCTGCAACTGAAGACGCTCGACTATGTAGCGCTCGCCAAAGTCGCGGGCGCCTCGAACTTCCGTATCCTATACCGGCACATCCTGCCCGGCGTGATGAACACGCTCGTCGTGGCGACCACGTTGCAAGTAGGCGGCATCATCCTCGCCGAATCCATACTCGGCTACCTTGGCGCCGGCGTGCCACCGCCAACGGCCGCCTGGGGGGCGATGGTCGCCGATGGACGCAACTACCTCTCCAATTCGTGGTGGGTCGCGCTCTTCCCGGGTCTCGCTATCTTCCTCACAGTCCTATCGTTCAACTTCATCGGCGACTGGCTCCGCGACCGCTGGGATACCCGCCTCCGCCAAATCCTCTAGCGAAACAAGCCGTTCGTGGTGAGCTTGTCGAACCACGAATCCGCAATCTACTCCCCAAACGCATCTACACCGTACATCCTGCCAGTCTCTCCATTGACATTTCGCTCGCCTGTGCTAATATCATGTAAGCGAACATATTTTCTATACAGGTGAGGCCAGATGTTAATCAAGCACACTCCGGACACATTCGAAAAGATGCACATTCTCGGCGGTATGGCAAGCGACGACATACTCTCGCGGCCCACCGCGCCCGGCAGGAACACGCCCGCACCGTACACTTCTGCGCGGCGCAATCCGGTGCCCGGCGTTTACAAGGCTGCGATGCCCAACGGAAAGTTCATCAATCTAATGCGCGTGATGTTCACCGACTTCTGCATGATGGACTGCTTCTATTGCCCGAACAGCCACTGGGTGCCGCGCAAGCGCTTCGCCTTCAAGGTCGATGAGCTCGCCAACACCTTCATAGAACTGCGCCGCCGGCATACGGTCGATGGACTATTTCTCAGCTCCGGCATTGCGGGCAGCGGATCGAAGACGACCGAACGCCTGCTGAAGGTCGTGGACGCCATTCGCAACAAGCACGGCTTTAAGGGCTACATTCACATGAAAGTGATGCCCGGCACGGACTATCCGCTGGTCGAAGAAGCGTACCGGCTAGGCACACGGTTGTCGGTCAACATCGAGACGCCCACTGTGGAAATGATGCAGCGCCTCAGCACGATGAAGGACATGCAGCGCGACATTCTCGACCCGATGCAGTGGGTCGCGGACCTGATGCGCCGCAATAGAGGCAACGGAAGAGGCGTGACCATCGGGCAAGCCACGCAAATGGTCGTCGGCGCTGCGAACGAATCCGATTGGGACATCTTCCAGCGCATGGAGCAACTCTACCGCGAATGGAACTTCAAGCGCGTGTATTATGCGCCGTTTCAGCCCATTCGACATACGCCATTGGCGGAACATCCGGCGACGCCGATGATTCGAGAGCATCGCCTCTACCAGACGGACTGGCTCAAGCGCGTGTACAAGTTTACAAACGACGAAATGCGCCTAGCCTACGACGCCGACGGCTTCCTGCCGCACGACGAAGACCCGAAGCAGTCTATCGCTGTGCACAATCTCGACGCATATCCGCTCGATGTAAACGCTGCGAACAAGGAACAGCTGTTGCGCGTTCCCGGCGTAGGCCCCACATCCGCTGATCGCATTATCGCCAATCGCTCGGCACATAGTATCGACAACTGGCGCGATTTGCAGACCATGGGCGTAGTGCGCAAACGCGCCTGGCCATTTCTGCGCTTCCCGGGGCACCGCCCGCCGCGCGCAAGGCAGCTCAAGCTCGATCTATTCGGCGAAGGCGCGAAGCAAGCCCGCAAGAGCGAACAGGCGGCGCGGCTAGGTCTAGCGCAGACAACACCGCAGCCATCGTACAGTCCTGAAACTTGCGGAAACTCTGCCACAGGCACATCGTGCGCAGGATGCCCACTCTACGGCAGCCCGGGCCATCCGGGCAGCGCGGTGGCGTAGTTTGCAGCTATGGCTCGGTGCTGGACCCTGTTCGTCCTGAGCCTATCGAAGGACGAGCTTTGTTTGCCGTTGCTAGTCCAAGAGCCTCAGTCTCTTGTATAGCCAAGTGGGATAATGTTGCCATCTCTACACCACTCGCACATACCTGCGGCGTCCCACGCGTAACACTGAGCCGACAGTCAGCACGCTCGCCGTGTCCTCGCTCACACGCTCGCCGTCTATCTGCACCGCGCCTTGGCTGATCAGCCGCCTCGCCTCTCCGGCGCTGCTCGCTAGTCCGGCATCAACTAGCAGACGGCTAAGCCGCATTCCTGCGAGCGCGTCAGGCGTGGGCAATGCAAATTCCGGCATATCGTCCGGCATTTGCCCGCCTTGCACGGTGCGCTCGAATTTGTGCTCGGCATTAGTCGCCGCATCCGCGTCGTGGAATTGAGCCACCAGTTCGCGTGCCAGACGCTTCTTCAACTCCATAGGATTTACGGAGCCGGCGTCAAGCGCCGTGCGCATCTCGGATATTTCGTCTTCGGCTATGTCGGTCAAGTATTCGCTATACGGCAAGATCTGATCGTCGGGCAGGGACATCGTTTTGCCGTAGATTTCGTCCGGCGGCTCGTCGATGCCGATGTAGTTGCCGAGGCTCTTGCTCATCTTCTGCACGCCGTCGGTACCCGGCAGCAGCGGCATCAGGAAGCACTGTTGTGGTGTCTGCCCTACCATCCCCTGTAAGTCCCGACCCACCAGCAAGTTAAACATCTGGTCAGTGCCGCCGAACTCTACGTCCGACTCAATCGCCACCGAGTCGTAAGCCTGAAGCAGCGGGTATAACAGTTCGGTGATGGCGATGGGCTGGTTTGCTTTGAAACGGTTCGCGAAGTCGTCGCGCGCTAGGAATTGCGCCACCGTGAACCGGCTGGTCAGTCCGATGACATCCGTCAGCGAGAACTCGCCGAACCACTCGCTTTGCCAGCGCGTTTCCGTCCTGTCGCGGTCCACAATCTTGAAGAACTGAGCCATATATGTCGCCGCGTTCTCCCGCACCTGTTCGGCGGTGAGCATCGGGCGCGTCGCTGACCTGCCGCTTGGGTCGCCAATCTGCGCCGTCCAGTCTCCGACGATTAGCACAACCTTGTGTCCCAGGTCTTGCAGCTGCCGCAGTTTGCGCAGTCCTACCGCGTGCCCCAAGTGAATGTCGGTCGCGCTCGGGTCGAAGCCCATTTTCAGACGTAGCGGTCTGCCGCCCTGTAGCCGCTCCACGAACTCCGACTCAACGATAATATCGTGCACGCCGCGCTTCAACACGCGGCGCATCACGCCTTCGTCGTTAATCGCCTCTGCCAACAATCTTGCGCTCCTAGTCTGGCAACACAGCCACATTCGTCCAGTAGTTCAGCAAGTCCCGAACTTTGGCGTTGAACTGGAACACATCTACTGGCTTCGTGATGTAGCTGCTGATGCATTTGCTGTACGCGTACTCAAGGTCTTCCTGCGACTGCGAGGTCGTCAGGACCACGACGGGAATCCTGCCCAATTCCGGCATTGTTTCCAGTGCGGCTAGGACTTCCCTGCCATCCATGACTGGCATGTTCAGGTCGAGCAGAATCATGTCCGGTCGCGGCGCTTCGGGAGATCCCCCTTCACGCGTGAGTATTGTCATCGCCTCTTGCCCGTTGTTCGCCACCGTGAAGTTCACATGGAACTCAGCGTCTTCCAGTATCAACTGGATTAGTCGCACATCCGCCGGATTGTCTTCCACCAGCAGAATCTCCAACGGTCGGCTCGCAGGCCTTCTATATATCGTAGTCATTTCGAATCACTCTAACTGTTCCGTATGGCGAATTCGGCGCGAAGCCTAGCTGCCGCCGAACGGCCACCACCAGCGCCGCTTGCCACCCGACTCTTGCGATGCTTGCTCTCCCGCAGGCGCTCCGAGGCTGATCGGCTGTCTGCTGAACATGCTGAGCTGCGTCACCACATTGTTGAACCGCTGCAACTCGATGGGCTTGCGGCAAAAGCGGCTCGGCGGGATGTTGTACGCGTTCAGCAGGCTCTGCTCTGCCTCCGTGCCGGTCAGAATCATCACCGGAATGTTCACTAGATTCTCGTCCGAGTTGATGTCCGCGAGTACTTCGGGTCCGTCCTTGCGCGGCAGCCGCAGGTCAAGAAGAATCAGGTCGGGACGCGTGGCGCCGCTATGCTCGCCCTCGCCCCGCAGAATCTCCATTGCCACAACGCCGTCCTCAGCCACGGTGATGTTCGTGGCGTGCTCCGAGCCCTTGATTACCTCTTCCGTCAACCGCACATCCGCCGGGTTATCTTCCACTAGCAGTATCTCGATAGCCCTGTCTGCCGTCTCTGTAGTCATGAATCCATCTCCTTTGATTTAATCCTCCGCAACCGGCAGTGTGAAACTGAAAGTTGCCCCGTTTCCAACCTCGGATTCAACCCAAATCTTTCCCATGTGCCGCTCGACAATCTTGCTGCATATCGCGAGGCCGATGCCGGTGCCCGGATACTCGCCCCTCCCATGCAGCCGCTTGAACATACCGAAAATGCGGTCATTGTGCGCCGGGTCAATACCGATGCCGTTGTCCGACACCGACATCACCCATGACTCGCCCAGCCGCACGCTCGATATGTGAATCTCCGGTTTCTCGTCGTTGCAGAACTTCATACCGTTGCTGATGAGGTTCTGGAACAACTGCGAGATCTGGTTGATGTCGCCCTGAACTTTGGGCAGCCTATCGTGCGTAATCTTCGCGTTCGATTCGTTTATCGCGACTCGCAGATTGGCAAGCGCATGTTCCAGCGCACTCGAGCTTTCGACCGGCTCCAGTGGACGTCCCCGCGTGCCGACGCGCGAGTATTCCAGCAAGTCGTTTATTAGAATCTTCATCCGCTCGGTGCCGTCCACTACATAGCCGATGAACTCGTCCGCCGTCTCGTCCATCTGGCCGCTGTACCTGTCGGACAGCAGCTGCACGAAGCCGGATATGACCCGCAGCGGCTCTTGCAGGTCGTGCGACGCCACGTATGCGAACTCCTGCAACTCGGCGTTGGAGCGCGCAAGTTCGTCCGCTTGGCGCGCCAGTTTTTCCTGCGCTCTCTTGCGCGGCGTGATGTCGTTCGAATACACGCGAATCTGGTTCGTAGCGGGAATGTGGACGATACGCTGTTGGTATGTCTCGTCGCCGACATCAACCTCGCGAGAGTGGAATCCGCCGCTTGCCGCGAGATCTTCGATAATCTCGTCAATCTCCGCCATGATAGGATGTCGCGGGCCCATGTCGTGCAGGTTCGGGAAGCGCTGCTCTGCTAGCGGGTTGCAGAACGCGATGCTGCCGTCGAGATTCGCCTCGATTACCGGATTCGGGTTGTGCAGAGGGAATGTCGCCAGCCTGCGCTGTTCGGCGTGTAATTGCGAAATGGCGACCGCAGGCGCAATCTGCCGCGCTATTTGCGTCAGCATGTTTATGTCGCGCTGCGTGTAGGCGTTCTCCGTGAGCGAGCGCACGTTCAGCAAGCCTATAGGCTCGTTCTCAAATACCAGCGGCGCCATAACGATGGAGCGCATGTGGTGAAACACCATACTCGGGTATCGCGCACGGAGCACATCCGCACTGCCTTGCACTAAGATTGTCTCACCGGTCAGTATCGCGTCTTCCGCGGGCGTGCCGAGCATAGAAAACGTCTCGCCTACGCCGCGTGCTTCCATCGCTTCCCCGAGCACATAGGCGTTGGTCAGCATGTCTTCGTCTTTGTTCAGGATGCTTAGCGAAATCCTGTCGAACGACAACAGTTTCTGCACTTGATTGGCGAAGTCCTGATAGACATCGTTGATTTCTATCGACGACGAAATAATTCTGCCGATTTCGGCGAACAGCGTCTGCTCTTGAACGAGTCGGTGCTCGAAGCGCACGCTCTCCTCTAGCGCGGCTTGCGTTTCCATCTGCTTGGCATAGAGTAGCGAATTGGCGACCGCGCCTGCGATCTGCGACGCGACGCGCTCCGCTAATTCCAGGCAGTTCTCGTCATATGCGTTCGGGTCGCTCGACCTGAAGTGCAGCGTGCCTATGACTTCGTTGCGCGAGAACAACGGCACGGCGAGCAGCCATCGCAGCCCTTTGCGCGCGATGGGCGTCTGTAACAGAAACTGCTCTTCGACAAGATGTTCGGTGGCAGGCGTCAAAATCAGACCGCGCCGATTTTCCACGACCCATTCGGTAGGCGAATTCGCAAGACCTCGCACAAGACCCGGCGCCCATTCCTGAATGGTCTCGCCGGACTGATAGAGCGTAACGACTGTGCCGGCATTGGTGTTCACGCTGTTGATGACCAGCCGGTCGAACGGGAGAATGTTGCGAACCTGCGCCGCAAAGCCTTCATAGACTTCCTGAATGTCCGGCGAAGAGCTGATGACGCGACCTATCTCGGCGAAGATTGCGTACTCGGCCGCTACGCGGCGAGCCTCTACAACGGCGTCTCGATTGCCGCTGCTCGCACTTCGTGGGGCATCTTCTACGGTCGTATGACCAGGCTCGCCCGGGCGTTCTTGCATGAGAGACCCCCTTATTTCTGGGCTTCGGGCAATCGCTATGCCTGAAGCAATGTCCGCGTCTGTTCTACATCCAGCTCCATCTGTTCTAGCAGGGCATCTACGCTGTCGAATTTCAATTCGTCGCGCAGACGCTGTACGAACTCTAAGCGTAGTTCCATATTATACAGGTTACTGTCAAATCCCAGTAAGTACGCCTCGATAGTACGCCCTTTGCCATCGAAGGTCGGGCGAGTGCCGATGCTTGTCGCAGCCATATATCGCTCGCCGTTCACGAATGCGCGTGTCGCGTATATGCCGTTGCCGGGTATCGCCATGTGCGGTCGTACTTCGATGTTCGCGGTCGGAAAGCCTAGTATTCTGCCGCGCTGCTCACCCGGCACAACCGACCCGATGATGGCGAAATTGCGTCCTAACTTCTTTGCCGCGTCCGCAACTCTGCCATCGACGAGCGCCCTGCGTATATTGGTGCTGCGCACCGCGGTACCGCCTTCGGACAGCAGGTCCACAGCGCTCACCGAGAAGCCGAGTTCAGCGCCAATCTTGGTCAGTGTATCGACATTGCCTTCGCGTTTGTATCCCATCGCGAAATCTGGTCCCACCACAAGCCCGTGCATTCTAAGTTTACCGCGCAGCAGTTCGGCAAACTTGCGCGCTCGTAATCTCGCAACTTCCTCATCGAATGACACCGGAACAACGAAGTCTGCGCCAAGTTTTTCGATGAGGCGAATGCGTTCTTCAATGCTGGTGATGTACTGTGGCTGAAAGTTGGGATTCAGCACCGAGTCGGGATGATTGCGGAAAGTCAGTACGCCCGCCGAGGCGTTCTGCGCTCGCGCCTCGGCGATCACCTTCGTAATCAGGCTCTGATGCCCTAGATGCACGCCATCAAAGACGCCGATGGTCAGCACCGAGTTCCTGTCGATGTGCGCCTGTCCCAGCTCCCGCTCGATTCGCATTGTGCCTCGGCCTTGCCGTCCATTCACGGTGATTTACGCGCCGGTTTCTGCGTTGGGCAGAGCGAATTCAACCCTGATTTTCTACCTGCGCCCAAAGTGTTCGCAGTATATCAGACACGCATTCCCTTCTGCCATAATTCTGATGCAGTATGGCGTTCAAATATCATCTCACCTTTGTTCTCCATCAATATGTCCTTTCCCTCTTCGGGAGAAAGTAGGATAGGGCAAGAAAGCCTATTGCTTCCAAAAGGTGCGCGCTCGCCCTAGCCTTATGCCATTGAAGAGTCAACGGCTACCGACTAAACTTATGTGTCAGCAACAGCAAGCTCACCGGCAGAATCAGTGCCGTTGCCCCGCCCATAATGAGCATCGCGCTGGAAAGGCTGAAAATGTCGGCTATCCTGCCGTAGCCTATTGGCGCGATTACCGTGCCAATTTCGTTGGTCGTGTAGAACGAGCCGTAGAACCTGCCGCGTCTGCTAGCCGGCACATACTCCGCCACCGTCGCGTACAGAATCGACGATGTGCCGTTTAACCCAATGCCGAGCGCCACCAGCAACGGCGCCATCACGGGTATCGGTACTCCGGGCAGCAGCGCTGTCTCCACCGTCATGGGTGTGTACAGCGCGAGTGCAATCAGCGCCGCAGTCAAACCTTTGGTCGCCCAGATGAGGCTGACCGTGCTGAACCTATCGCCGAGCCAGCCGACCGTGAATTTGCCAATCGCGCCGCCAACGAACACGAATGTCATCATCCCAATCGCCTGCGGTTCGCTAACATCCTTGGATATGAGTACGAACGGGATGAATGTGAGCGCGCCGACCCGCGCCATGGAATCCAGTACGCCTATGCCGCTTAGCGTAACGAAGCCGTTCATCCGCGCTTTGTTCGCCGCTGCGCTCTGCTGTTCGTCCGTCTCTCGCACGGGTTTTCCGATGTCCACGGCGCGCCGCGTCAGCGTTGCCAGCGCCATAAGTATGAGGCTTATCAACCCGACAACGATCAGCAGTTGCCGCCACCCGAAGTTTATCCCAAGCCGGGCTGCGAAGAGGGGATGCGCCCAGATTGCTGCGGTTACAATCGGCGGTGCGAGCAGCTTGCCCAAGTCTCCGGCGAAGTTCACCGTGCCGACAGCCGCAGAGCGTCCCTTGTCGTCGTATGCGCGCGACACCATGCCGGATGCCAACGGATGCTGGAATCCGCCGCCGAGACCTCCCACGACGCTCAGTATCAGCAGCCACAGGAATGTAGTTGCGAGCGCCATCCCGACTAACCCAATCGAGACCCACACATTGCCGAGCAACAGCAACCAGAACTCGCCAGTGTAATCGGCGATCCAGCCGGCCGGCAATTGCAGCACTGCCGACGCGCCGCTAAAGGATGCGCGCAGGATGCCGATTTCCGTGAACGACAACCCCATGTCTCTTTGTATCAGAGGCAACAACGGATACAAGAGCGCGAAGTGCAGGTCGCTCACGATGTGCGTGCCGGAGCCAAAGTACAGCGAGCGGCGACTCTGCGGCGGGTTTATGATGTAGTTTCGGGTGAAACGCATAGTGGCAGACAGCATAGTGGCGCGGATTATACTACAATTGGCGTAAGAATAAGCAAGCACGACACGAAATGCGCGAAACAACACGGAGATTTAGATGGACGGCGATACGAAAGTGTTCTGGGATGAAATCTGGCAAGACGAATCGCAGGATTCGCCGCACTTCAGAGTGTCCCCGATTCTTGTAGCGGAGCTTACGGATGTGCCGCCGGGCAATTCGCTCGAAGTAGGCTGTGGCAATGGAAGCGACGCCATCTGGCTGGCGAAGCAAGGCTGGCGGGTAACCGCGCTGGATTTCTCGACTGCCGGTATTGATGTCGCCAAACGCAATGCCGTCAACGCCGGCGTTGACATCGAATTCATTGAAGCCGATGCCGCCACCTATCGACCGGAAACCGCCTACGATCTCATTACATCGTTCTACATCCAGCTGCCACCGGCGCGCAGGGTTGCGATGTTCGCCAATATATGCAGGGCATTGAAGCCCGGCGGCAGACTGCTATTCGTCAGCCACGACCGTTCCACGCCAATCGAAGGCTGGACGGAAGAAGGGCACTTAGCAACTCTGACAGACGCAGACGAAATCGCTGCGGAACTTCTGGAATTAGGGCTGGAACTGCAGATTGAGCGCGCCGTGAAGGTCGCAGACCTGCCGCCCATCGAAGGCGAAGGGCATGGGCATCATGGACACGGCGGTGAGACGAACAGCACAGTGGTTATTGCAAGGTCGAAGTGAAGGGTTGCGTGCTCTTTCTCTAGCCTAACTTCCCCAGGGTGAGATGCCCCATGGCAAACAGGGACATATTCCCATATAACTTGCTGAGCAAGATTAATCGTTTGAGACTTGTAAAGAGGAAAAGGTATATAGGATATAGGATCGCGCATGCTGAGACCGAAGGCTAATCTTTGTCTTCGGTGCGCCATTGGCGTAGGTTTGCTGCCTCTCGCAGATACACGTTGACCAGTTCGTCGGCGCGCTTTTCTGTGTTGACCAAGATTAGCGTGCGGATGCACATGGATTGCGAGCCGGGCACATCAATCTCCACTGCGTCCAGCAGCGCTACATGCGTCCAGCCCATTAGCCTTGCCGCTGCTGCCGGAAAGTCTGCGTTCAAGTCGGGCGTAGTGGTGAAAAACGCCGCCGCCACATCGTCCGCATCCAAATCGTTCGCCTTCACCAGTTCAGCGAGCATCTCGCTCGTCGCATTGAATACTTCGTCCTTTTCGTTGCTTTGAGCCGTTGTTGCCCCTCTTATGCCGCGGACTTTGGACATCCTGCTGCACCTTTTTTCTGTTCAAAGTGGAATTCGAGTGATCTATTGCTGACTAATGAGAATTGTCGCTCTAATCGCCGCCACGCAGCTGCCGCACAAATGCAGCCGCAGTCTCCGGCGCGTCTTCGCTAGACGCCCTGCTCACGCTGTCCAGCATTGCGCTTGCTACTATCGCGCCGTCGGCGAAGCGCGCAATGTTCTCCACATGCTCTCGCCTAGACACGCCGAACCCCACCAGTATCGGTAGGTCGCTATGCTCGCGTATGCGCCGCGCCAGGCCTTCTACGCCGCCCGATAACTCCGATCTCGCGCCCGTTACCCCTGTAACGCTCACGCAGTATATGAAACCACTTGCCTGTTTGCAAGCCTGCTCTATACGCGACTCGGTGCTTGTTGGCGCGAGAAGGGGTATCAGATGTATGCCTTGAGACGCCAGTATCGCCTGATACGGCGGCGCTTCCTCAGGCGGCAAGTCCGGGATGATGATTCCGTCTAAGCCCGCATCCGAAGCTTCCTTAGCGAACTTCTCTATCCCGTAGTTCAAGAATGGATTCAAATAACCCATGAAAACTAATGGCGAGTCTATACCTTTGGCACGTAGCCTGCGTAGAGCGTCCATTGCCTTCACGAGTGTCGTCCCGTTCTCCAAGGACAAGAAACTCGTCATCTGAACGGTCGGACCGTCGGCAAGAGGATCGCTGAACGGTATGCCCAGTTCCAGCATATCTGCTCCGGCGTCCAGAATGGACGCAGCCATATCCTCCGATGTAGCCATATCCGGGTATCCCAGAGTAACGAATGGCGCAAGCGCGTACTTGTCTTCAGCCCTCAGCGCCGCCAGTGTCGTATCGATGCGGTTGGTCATAGCCTTCCTTTGCATAGCCCTGATGTGTCGTAGTTATGTCGTAATTAGTGCTGCCGGAGTGTCGAACGGTAATTCCAGCGCCACTAGCGCCAAGGCGTTCTGTGCCGCGTGCGCCACGAATGGCGGCCATATCGACCCTGTTCGCAGGTACAGCCATGAGAGCAGCATACCCAGCACGAATATCGGAAACAGCGTGCCGATGCCCAGGTGCGCCACCGAAAATATCGCTGCGCTAAGTATCATTCCCCGCAGCCTGCCAATCGCCGCGACGAGCGCGGTGAGCAGGAACGCGCGGAAAAATACTTCTTCGCCGAGCGGCGCGAGTATGCTCACAACCGCGAATACCGGTACTCGCGCAAGCCCGTCGAACGATGCCAACTCGTCGAGATTCTGCTCCGGCAGCAGTATGTCAATGCCCAGCGCCTTAACGATGAGCGCGTACACCATCGCAACCGACAGCCCAATCGCCAGCACCACAACTGGTAGCCACGCCGTCTCGAACAGCGATGCGCGGCGGAATCCCAGCATCGCAGCCGATACGCCGTGCCGCCGCACTCCGAATATCCAACCCGCCGCTACCAGCGCAGACGGCAAAAGCGCGCTGCCCAGCACGCCTGCCATCAGCCTGTCTTCGACGATTCCAAGCCACAGCAGCGCCCATCCCAAGCCAATACTGCCGGCGACGCCCGCAGGCACGAACAGCACGGACGCGATGACAACATCAAGCAGCGACCACGGTACGATTCTTGTGCTGCCGGTGTCGCTGCAGGACAGGGCATCGCTGCCGGACGTTGGGTCGTTGCAGTGCGTTTCGGCACCAATTTGCAGTGCGTCGCCGCCAGTCGCAACCGGCACATCGTAGCGCGCCTCGTCAGGTATAAGCCCGCCGCCGTCTTGCGACTCCGTGGCGTTGTCCGGGCAGCGCGTTTTCGTGCCGTCTTCGTCGCCTACGCGTCCTTCCACAGCACATCGCCGAAAATGTCGTCTGGATGTTCGCGCGAGGCGAAATCCGCATATTCCGCCTTGGCAGTCTTTACATCGGTCTCATCGCCGCCGTGTCCGGGGAACACGGTGTCGTCGTCGTCCAGTTTGAACAGCTTCGTCGTTATGCTTTCTATTATCTCCTGGAACGATTCCGGCGACCAGGTCTTGCCCGGTCCTCCGGGGAACAGCGTATCGCCGGCAAACAGGTGTCCCGGCGTGTAGAAGCAGGCGGAACCTGCCGTGTGTCCGGGCGTGAGCATCGCGGTGAGGTTGACTTTCCCAGCGGAAATCACATCGCCGTCCCTAATCAGCCTGTCCGCCGGGCGCGGCAGTTCGTCTGCGTCTTCCGTGCTGATGCCCACCGGCGCGTCTATTGCCGCCGTTACAGCGTCAAAACCGAGCAGGTGGTCTATATGATTGTGCGTGATGATGATTGCCTTGACATCCGTAGTCTTCGCAAGCTCGATCATCGGCTCCGGATCCGCAGGCGTGTCGATGAGAATGCTCTCGTTAGTCTGCGGACACACCACGAGGTACATATTGTTCGCGTAGGGCCCACATTCCATCTTATGGATAATAATGCTGTCATCCTGATAGCGAGGCGTCGGCATATCTACTCCTCTAAGTCTGATAAAATAGTGTCGTAAACGGAATTATATCAGCCCCCAACGCCGCGTCAAATCTTATCAGTCCTTTCTCGTTGGAGCGTGGAAAGGTTGGATGGGGGTGAATGTTCGCACACAGAGGTTGAATACCCAATGGAGCGACAAATGACCTCCGAACACGAAACCACAACCAAAATCTATGATTTCGCCTGCGCGAAAGCGAAAGCGCAGAATAGGGAGCATTGCATGGCGAACTTTGGACTGACGGTTAAGCACGACAGCGATGGCAAGCGCATCGAGTTGGAGTGTGAGCACCAGAACGGGATTGTCTATGTGGTGCGCAGTGAGGCGAATTGGGTCTGCAGCGATGAATTGCTGCATGTGCATTCGCTTGCCGGTTTCTTCCGCGAACTCTGCGAGATGCAGGACGATCGCGTGTATGAAGCCATGCAGCGCTGGGGGATATACTACCGCCCACGCCCGCTTGCCTCCGACCGCGATTCGGCGCATTAGCGGACAAATGAAAAGCCCTTTACATTTCGAAATGTAAAGGGCTTTTCTATCTCGACCCTTTGCCTCGCAGGTTGTTCCCAAGTCAAGAAGGATGGACTATTGGCTGGCAGTTAGCTTATGCCAAGCTCCGCGCGCAGATCGTCGATGGTCTCGGCGCGGCTGCGGGTTACGCGGCGCTCGCGCAAGCCGATGGGCAGGTTCTGCACTTCCGGCTGAATCTTGATGGACACCATAACGGGACCTTCTTCATTCATGATGTCCTCGATGCTAGTTGCGAAGTCTTCGAGGTCGTCGAAGTTGTACGCCGCGGTATAGCCGGCGCCTTTCGCCATCGCAGCGTAGTCGATCTCCGCAGAGTTCGGTACGGGCTGCCCGCCTGTGGTCGCATAGCACTCGTTGTCCAGCACGAAATGAACGAAGTTCTTTGGCTTCTTGCCTGCGATGCTCGCGATAACGCCAAGATTCATCAGCAGTGAGCCTTCCGCGTCGAACAGCACAATCTTCTCGTCCGGCAGTCCGAGCGCCAGCCCGAACGCCGCGGATGTGGTGTGTCCCATCGCGCCGCCCAGCGCAATGTCCCGCGCCGGCTGGTCGCTGACGTCCTGCCAGTGCCTGCCCGCCGTGCCCGCCGAGGTTACGATTGCATTGCCGCGATGCGGCGCGAATGTGTTGAATACATCAATTGGATCTAGCATCTTGTCTCCTTGTCAGATTGCCGTGTCTCTCGCCGCGATGTGACTGCTTTGAGATGTGTAGGGTAGGGAGCATTGCAGGATGGATGCGCGGACGCCTCGCCACCCTGTGACACATCGCCTTACCTGTTGAATCCGTGATACTCGTCGCCGACTAGCACGACCACTGGACGGTTCGTATCCCGCGCCTCTGCGAATGCCTCGGAAATGCGGTCGCCGTCTTCGTCGTGCTCGACCAGATAGTAGTTGATGCGGAATGCGTTCAGGAACGGCTCGGTGTATGTCGCCGCCGTGTCCGGCGTATTGCCCCACCGCGTCCAGCCGCGATAGCCGATGACCATCACCAGCGGAAAGCCGCTGTCCAGCGCCATGCCGCGAATCGAGTCGCCGGATTCCATCATGCCTGTGTTCTGAATGAGGCATACGGGCACCTTGCCCGCCACATTCAGCCCAAGCGCCACGCCCATCGTCTCGCCCTCGCGCGACACGGGTACGACGTCCAGCCAATCCTGCTCCAGCATCAGCTCGTACAAGTAGTTCGTCTCGCTGTCCGGGATCGTGATGATGTGCGTTACGCCGTTCTTCTTGAACTCTTCCACCAGAGTCTCGGGTCTCAAAATCTGCGGCTGTTGCTGAACCATAACTGTCTCCTTCCGCTTCCTGCCGAAATGGGTATCTCGCAAATCGGTCAACTGCGCATAACTGCGTCAGCCGCAATTATAAGTAGTCTAAATGCTATGGTCAATTTTGCGACGGCGCAAAGTCCCTTCCCTCAGTCAGATGGGGAACGTTAGGGGGCAAAGTGAAATGATGCCAGCCCAGGGCATTTCGGTTGTCACCCTGAACGAAGTGAAGGGTCTAAAGTCGCTGTGTTGAAACAAGCCTGCCCGTAGTCAACGCGTTTGGATTTATCGCCTCGCTTGATATGGCATGAATAACCGAAATATCCTAGATGGCAGCCAGAGTTCCTTGCGCGCGCCCGGAATCCAGACTAAAATGTGAAATACATCACAATTCCACGTAAGGAAAGGGGAGGAACGCAGAAATGACGCCAGAAGAACGCGCAAGCAAGATAGAGTCCTACGGCAACGCACATGCCCTATTGGTTGCCGCGCTAGACGAGTTCCCGCGCGAAATGTGGCAGTACCGCGACGAGCGCGGCGGCTGGAGCATCCACGAGATCATAGTTCACAACACCGACAGCGAGGCGAATAGCTACATTCGCTGCCGTCGCATCATCGCCGAGCAGGGTGAGCCGCTGATGGCATACGACGAGAACCAATGGACCGCCACGCTTGGTTATCATGAGCAGAGCACCGAAGACGCGCTGGCGTTGTTCAAATGGCTGCGTCACAAGAGCTACACGCTAATCAAGACGCTGCCAGAATCCGTCTGGGCGCATGCATCGTATCACCCCGAAAACGGCGACACCACGCTAGAGGACTGGCTTGACACCTACGAGCGCCATGTCCCCGAGCACATTGAGCAAATGCGGGAGAATCTTGAAGTGTGGCGGGCGGAACAGGCGGCTGCGGTGAAGTGAGTGGCGACTGCGTAATTCAATGCGCAGACGCATTTGGCGTGCCGACTGCCTTGCCAGCTGGCACGAAATTGCTATGAGCAGTTAGTTGCCGAGTCGGAATAGCGAGAGTGACGAGGCATCCGAGCATCGTGTTGCCCGGAGGCTTTCGATTTGGCAAGTGGTTGGTATGAAGCCCTTGATGTGCTTTCTGTCATGGTGCTTTCTGGCCGCTGATTGCTGCCGTTTGCTATACCACGCCCGCCGCCTTCAACGCTTCAAGCTCTGCGGCATCGATGCCAATCTCGCCGTACACCCTGCCGTTGTCTTCGCCTAGCAGGGGCGGGCGGCGCTGGATGCTCCACGGGGTTGCCTCGAAGTCGTAGGGCGCGCCTACATAGACGAACTCGGCGTCCAGCTCCGGGTGCGCGACGGGCACTTGCATGCCGCGCTCTACAAAGTGTGGGTCTTCGAGCGTTTCTTCGGGCGAATACACTACGCCCCACTGGAAGCCCATGTCCTGCGCGCGCACAAAAATGTCGTATGCCGTGTTCGCCATGCACAGGTCGCTGACCGCGCTCATCACCTCGTCCATCTGCTTTATCGCATCCGGGTCGCGCTGAATGAGCGCCGCGCGGCTCGGCGGCGTTATGTACCTCGATAGGTCGCCCACTAATCCATGCTCGTCCAGCCATGCCAGCAGGTGCAGCCACTGGTCTTCGGTGCGCGCGGGGAAGCCGATGTTCACATATCGCCCGTCGCCGCAGAGCATTTGCACATCGGCAGTCGGCACGGGAGACGAATGCCGTCCGGTCTGCCGCTGCACCGTGTCCCCCGCGACCAGCCAGTTGTACACCGCGCCTTCGGTCGTTACATTCTGAGCCGCGTGCATGTTCACATCGATGAACTGTCCTTCGCCAGTGAACTGCCTGTGCACTAGCGCCGTCAGTATGCCTATCGCGGCGAAGTGGCAGGTCGTGTGATACGCTTGATTGCCTCCTCCTCGCACCGGCGGAATCGAATGATCGTCGTAGCCGCAGCTCCACGCCGGACCGCCGAATGCCAGCGCCGTCAAGTCGGTCGATGCGCGATCCCAGTATGGCGCATTTTGCCCAAACGGGCTTATCGCCGCGAATACTATTCCCGGCGCGACCTGCGACACTCGCTCGTATCCCAGTCCAAGCGAGTCGAGATACTGCGGCGGGTTGCTGTCGATGACCACATCCGCGTTCTCCACAAGCCGCAGGAACAGGTCGCGGCCCGTCTCGGATTCCACGTCCAGCGTGATGCTCTGCTTGCTGGTATTGTAGTACCAGAAATACAGGCTGCTGTTCTTGTCCGGCTCGTCATTGCGAAACGGCGGATAGCCGCGCGTCTCGTCGCCTTCCGGCGGTTCTACTTTGATAACGCTCGCGCCCATGTCCGCCAGTAGCTTGCCGCACCAACCACCGAGTGCGCCGCCTAACTCGATAATCCGCACATCGTCGAGAACAGATGCCATCTAAATAACCCCCCTGTCGTGCAATTCCTGCTGCTCAGCCTTGTCCACCACCAGGATTTCGTCATAGAAGAAATCGTTATCTTCTCCTAGTACCGGCGCGCCCTTCTTGATTTTCGCCGGCGTCTCGGACAACTTCATAGGGATGCCCTCGACGCGCACATCGCCCATTTCGAGATGCTTGACCTCTGGGAATGTGTCCCACGCAAGCGAATTAGCGTCCAAGTCCATACGGTCTTCCGGCTTCTGCACGACAGCGGCGGCAACGCCCTTCGCCTGTAGTTTGTCTTGCACTTCGAATGCAGATCGCTCTCGTGTCCAGGCTTCGATGATGGTGTCCAAGGCATCCTGATTCTCGCCATCCAAGCGTGATTGCAGCGTGGCGAACCGCGCGTCCGCCGTGAGTTCAGGCTGTCCGATGACATCACAGACGGCGTGCCATTCCGCATCGTCGCGCGCCGATATTGCGACCCATCTGTCGTCGCCCTTTGCCTTGTATATGCCGTGGGGCGACATCGGCGGAAAAACATTGCGGTTGCTGTGTGGGCTGCCGTCTCGACGCAGCGGGCGTCCGTTCACCGTGTAATCCAGCAGCGCGGGCCCGTTTAGCGTCAGCGCGGCGTCTGTGCACGACATGTCGATGTACTGACCTTCACCGGTCTTGTTGCGGTGATACAGCGCCATCAGAATCGCGATCGCCATGAAGTAGCCGCCGGTGTGGTCCATGTGCGAAAATCCCCAGCCGGCGGGCGGCATGTCCGGCAGCGCGGATTGGAATGTCAGCCCCGATACTGCCTGCACGACGGGGCCCCAAGTCTTGAAGTGCGTGTACGGACCGCGATGCCCGAAGCCGCAGTTTGACACATAGATGATGTCCGGCTTGATGCGGCGCATCTCTTCGTACGGGAAGCCCCAGCGCTCTATCACGCCCGCGCTGAAGTTCTCGGTAACCACATCGCTGATGGAGATAATCTCGCGCAGCAGTTCCTTGCCACGCTCGCTCTTCGCGTTCAGTGTAATGCCCAGCTTTTCCACATTGTGGTTATTGAACATCCCGCCTAGGTTCGTGCCGCGCCGATCGTCCTTGTAGGGACCATTGCCGCGAAAAATATCCCATCCGCCTTGGCTCAGCCTGTCCTCGATGCGGATCACCTGCGCGCCGAACGCAGCGAAGAACCGCGTGGCGCCGGCGCCCGCCAGCTGTCCCGAAAAGTCGCATATCCGTATCGGCGCAAGCGCACCCTTTGCTCCGTTCATCGACCCATTAGCCGTCATATCGCAGTCTCCACAAGACCTTCATGCAGTTGAACACTGCCGCAGATTATAACCCTATCCGTCCCATTTGTCTTACTCTTGTCTTGACCCTAGTATCTTTCGACTTTTCATGTCATTTCGAGCGAAGCGAGAAATCTAAACGCGCTGACTACGGACAGGCTTGTTTCCACACAGCGATTTTAGACCCTTAACTTCGTTCAGGGTGACAGCCGAAAGATCCTGGCCTTAACCCGTTCATCGATGCAAAGCCTCACATGTTATAATTGCCGCGACCATTCAGTCAGGAGGATAACACTTGAGCGGCGTACTCGAAGGCTACCGCGTACTAGAATTCGGCGACTATATCGCATCGCAGATGCTCGGCATGCTTCTCGCCGACCAAGGCGCGGAAGTAGTAAAGGTTGAGCCGCCCGAAGGCAGCACGCTGCGCGGCGATGCGCCGTTCGCGGTGTGGAATCGTAGCAAGAAATCCATTGTCGTTGACGCCGCAAGCGACGATGTCTCTGAGACTATCGCGCGTCTCGCCGCGTCAGCCGATATTCTGGTGAGCGATGGCGAAGCCTTGCCATACGGCGCGTATGTCAGCGATATACAATCCAACAATCCGCGCCTGATTTCCGTCTGTTTGCCCGCATTTGGCAGTGAACATCCAAACGTTGCATTGCCGCCGCATGAGACGCTTGTCGCCGCCGCAACCGGCATTTACGCGACTAGAGGCACGGATGGAAGCACAGGGGAAGGCGCGCCAAGTTATATCGCCGTTCCGCATGCGAGCATATTCGACGCAATCACCGCTGCGCCCGCAGTCATTGCCGCGCTGCTGCACAGGGAAGCAACAGGCGAAGGTCAGCGCATTGACTTGCCGATGTACGACGCAATGTTCGGCGCGATGGGTGCGCAGGCAGTCGTGCTGCCTCCCGATGCAGACGACGCTAAGCCACACCCGGCCGTCGCGCGCTTCTACGAGTGCAGCGACGGCCGATGGGTGAACATCAACGCCGGCTATCCGCGCGCGCTGATTCCGATGGTGCAAGCATTCGGGCATCCCGAATGGGCGGAGCCGCTGCTAGATACGGACAGCCTGCGCGCGCATCCTGAAGACCGCCGCCTGTGGATTGACGCGCTGGAAGCCATCTGGCGAAGCCGTCCCGCCCTCGAATGGGAGCAAGTTATGGATGACGCGGGCGTGCCATGCACAATGTGCCGTACCGTGGACGAATGGCTAGCCACCGAGCAATCGTCCGCAATGGGCGCCGTTACACAAATCGACGATGCCGCCTTAGGCACAATGCGGCAGGTCGGCATTCAGGTGCACCTAGACGAAAGCGAAGGCGAAATCCGCCACCACGCGCCGGCTTTGGGCGAGCATACGGACGAGATTCTGGCGGAATTGCAATAGCGCGAGTGTCGCCATCTTTCGCTCAGAGCACATCCCCGGAATCTTCGCCAAGCATCATCTCGCGCACAAGTGGTATTGGCGGCGCACCGTGTGAAAGGAATTCGTCGTGGAATTGGCGCAGCGTGTACGCGTCGCCCTTTGCTTGCCGGTAGTCTTCGCGTAGCTTCAGGATCATAAGCTTGCCAAGCGTGTAGTTCAGGTACATCGGGTCGAATGTGCCGCGTATCGCTTCTTTGCTTGCTGGCAGCTCTTCCATGAAGGCGTTGCCTATGAAGAAGCGCGTCGCTTCATCGATTGTCATGCCCTGCGTGTGCATCTTGATGGCGCAGATGTACCGGCAGTTTCGCATCAGCGCCTCCATCAGCTGACCGAGTTCACTGCGCGGGTCGGACAGGTAGCCGGCCTCCACCATCATCTGCTCTGTATAGTGCGCCCAGCCCTCCCAGAACGAGTACGCGCCGAATGCGCGGCTTATCATCGAGTCCGCGCTCATGGTGTGCAAGTAGTGGATGTAGTGCCCCGGATACGCCTCGTGCACGGACACCGCCCGCAGCGTGGCGTAGTTGAACGATGTCATCCACTGCTCTTTCTCGTCGTCGCTCCAATGCTCTTCGACCGGCGTTACATAGTAGAATGTCTCGTCCGCGCTCTGCTCATACGGTCCGGGGAAGTCCAGCGCGGCGAATGCCCAGCGCATGAACGACGGCGTGGGCACGGTTTGGCAGCGCACTTCCGACGGCACGCTCACGATGTCGTGGCAGATGATGTAATGCCTGATGTCTTCAAGCATGTCGCGCGTCTCCGGGATAAGCGCGTCTGCGGCAGGGTGGTCAGAGGCAATCTCCGCCATCACTTCTGCCGGCGATTTGTCCGCATCCACAAGCGCAGCGACTTCTACGAAGCGCTCCATGTTCGCCTTCAAGTCCGCTTCGCCAAAGTTGAGCAGCTGCTCAAGCTGTAAATCCACCATCTCACCGTACTCGAGCAGCGCCGCGAACCGCTTGCCGCCGATGGCAAAACTCGCGTCCGCATATGGACGCAGCGCCTTCAGATGCTCCACAAACTCCCGCACCGATACAGTTGCGAGGCTGCGCGCGTCCTCGAATCTAGCTTGCAGGCCGTCGTCTCGCACTGCGTCTGTCGCATCTACAAGGTCTTGTTGGTAGAAGTCAATGATGCCCTCGAATGCTTCGATGCTTGCCTCAAGCACGGGTGACGCCAGCCTGCCGCTCATCACGTACCGTAGTTCTGCCATGAATGTCGGCACGCCGGTGAGAGCCTGCGTTAGTGATTCGACGCGCTGTTCAAGCGGCGCGTAGTCTCGCTGGATGTACGCACTCATATCGATGTGCCACAGCATTTCCATCGGGTTTGTCTCGTGCCAGCGCAGTTCGGTCAATTCCAGCAGTTCGCGCCGCAGATTGTCGGTCAAAATGCGATGGTCATAGTAGCTGCGCGCGCTCAGCGCCGTGGTATCGATGCTCTCCAACGCCGCTAAGCCATTTCTCACCTGACCCGTGCGCGCGGCAATCGCACGAGCCGATACGCTCGGTAGCCTGCCGTCGTACTCGTGCAACCCAAGCCGCGACGCCATGCTAGGGTAGTGCTCCCAGGTTTCCGAGAGTATCCGATCGCTGGTGGCGTCGAAGAGACGGTTCGCGCTGTTGGTCATGGGTTGCTCCTGCAAACAGTGTTTTGCTGGTGTGGCATGGATATTTTACTATAAACGGCTGCCGGCGAACTGCTCTTTCTCCGCAGGGGGAATAGACAAGCCCCCGCTTAAAGGTTCACATGGCATTCGCCCCATGTTACTCTTTTCGCATTGATTTGCATTAGTGGACCGATTTAGCGCAAGAGGATGCTTCAATGACAACAAGAGGAATTAGGGACACGCTGGGGACAACCGGAGATGACCCGAGCTATGTATGGATGTCCGGTGATCTCGTGGCGTGGGACGATGCGGTGGTGCACTCATCGACGCTTGGTTGGTCAGCGATTTCGATGGTCTTCGAGGGGATACGCGGCTATTGGAACTCCGAGGAAGAGCAGCTAAACATCTTCCATCTTGACTTGCATCTTCACCGCCTGCTGCGCTCAATGAAGGTGATGCGCATGACGTCGCCGTGGTCCGTCACCGAGCTGAAGTCTGAAATCGTCAAGCTGGTGCAGGCGAACGAATTCCGCGACGACATCTATGTGCAGCCGCTCGCGTACTTCGGTGGCAGTACCACGCCCGGCTACCTGCCGGTATCGGAGCGCCCCGGCGACATCACCATCTTCAATCGGCAGATTGGTTCGGTGCTAGGCTCAGGGCGCACCGTCACCTGTGGCGTAAGCTCGTGGACACGCATATCAGACAACGTGATGCCGCCGCGAGTCAAGGCGATCGCGAATTACCAGAACAGTCGCTATGTCGCGGACGAATCCTCGCGGCACGGCTATGACTTCGGCATAATCCTCAATCCACAAGGCAAGGTGTCGGAGATTTCGTACGCCTGCCTGTACATCGTGCGCGGCGGCGTGGCTATAACGCCGCCGGTGTCCGCCGGCATTCTGGAAAGCATCAACCGCGATGTCGTGCGCCAACTCTTCGAGAACGAACTCGGCATCCCAGTCGTAGAGCGCGACGTTGATCGCACTGAGCTGTACATCGCCGACGAAGTGTTCATCTGCGGCACCGGCGCCGAAGTGCAAGCCGTCAGCAACATCGACGGCTATACCATCGGTGACGGAGAAATCGGACCGGCCGTATCGCAATTGGAGCAACTCTTCCACGATGTTGTAAGAGGCAAAGATTCGCGCTATCCTGAATGGCGCACCGGAGTATATTAGGGATTCAAACATCGATAGACAGAATGGAAAGGATAAGCAAAGGAGCAGGATATGCTATATGAGTTTCGTACCTACGACTTGGTGCCGCGAAGCGTGCCTGAGTTCGAGAAGCGCTTCGGCGATAAGTTGCCCGGCAGACTGGAGTTCTCGCCGCTCGCGGGCCTCTGGCACACGGAAGCGGGTCCACTCAATCAGGTGCTGCACATCTGGCCCTACGACGACATGAACCACCGCACCGACACGCGCGGCAAGGCAATGGCGGCGGGCGCATGGCCACCTAACACGGGCGAGTTTGTGGTCAATATGCAGTCCGACTTCTACCTGCCTGCACCGTTCATGCAGCCGCTCGGCGAGCGCAAGGTCGGACCCGTGTATGAAATCCGCATCTACACCTACAAACCCGGCGACATCCCGCAGGTCATCGAGGCCTGGGGCGGCGCAATCGAAGAGCGCGAGAAGTATTCCCCGCTAGTAGGCGCGTTCTACTCGGATGTAGGGGCGCTGAACAAGTGGGTCCACATGTGGGCATACGAGAGCTTCGAGCATCGCATGCAGGTGCGCGAAGAGACACGCGCTAAGGGCGTTTGGCCACCGGCCAGCCCGGTCGCGCCAGTTCACCAGGAAAACAAGATACTACTGCCTGCCGAGTGCTCGCCAATGCAGTAGGGCGTTCGTAAAGTCTCACAGAAAGATGTAAGCCTTTAGGAGGCGACGTTCATAAGGCTCAATGAATAAAGTGTTGCGTATCTATTGCTTATATAGTATGCTTTAACTAGGTTAGAGATAATATAAGGAGGTTCGATATGCTATACGATATTCATACCTACGACGTGAAGCCTCGGGCCGTTGCTGAACTTGAAGGGCAAGTGGCAGAAGTGCTGCCGACGAGACTTGAAATCTCTCCACTTGGTGGCTTCTGGCATACTGAAGTCGGACCGCTCAACCAGATCATTCACATCTGGCCTTACGAGAACATGGAACACCGCACAGCGTCGCGGGCACTTATGAACGCCAGAAACGTGTGGGGCTGCCTGGGTGCTGAGTTCCTCGTGAACATGCAGTCTGACATATACTTGCCAGCGCCGTTCATGCGTCCACTCGGCGAAGCCGAATTTGGGCCTATCTACGAGATGCGGACGTACACCTACCGGTCCGGCGACATATCTAAAGTGATTGATGCTTGGGGAGATGCCATCGAGGAGCGGGAGAAGTATTCACCGCTGGTCGGGGCATTCTACTCCGATGCTGGTTCTATGAACAGGTGGACTCATATCTGGGCATACGAGAGTTTCGAACAGCGTATGCAAGTGCGGGAAGAGACCCGCGAAAGGGGAATTTGGCCGCCCACCGGCGCTGCTAGGCCTCTCCAGCAAGAGAGCAAGATTCTTCTTCCTGCTGAGTTTTCTCCTTTGCAGTAACTCCTATCATCCGGCCTGTTGGCATTGCTCGATTGGCAGTGCCAACGGGCCGAATTACTGACCCGACCTGTTCAGGGTTCATTGGTCATCCAACCACTCGATCCAACGGCCGTGATGGTGGCAACGCGCCAGCGTGCGTTCCCGACGGACGGCACTCTCGAAGGAAACGAGCTTCAATGTGGGGCGTACGCTTTCCGCTTTATCGGTCAGCCATCGACGAGGGCTGGCGCGATACTCGCTCGAAATCCAGTAAAGGTCACGCCTACGCCCTACGTCCGAAAGCAAATCGTCCAGCAATTGCCGTTCGCTAGTCGAAAATTGGTTGACTGTATGAGTGTGATAAACTATCGGCGTTGCATAGCTTGGCACATCCGCCAACTCTGCAGGAAGCAGTTCTAAAGCATTGCCCTTGAAAATGGCTGGCGGGCTGGACTGCGCAATCGATATAGCTGAGTTCATTCGTTGCAGACGGGCGTAGTCTTCTGGCCAGACCAGTGCACGCAACCAGAGCATAGATTCGTCGTCATTTACATCGATAGGCTCAAGGTCTATGCCGACTCTCGACAATACATGAGGAGTCGTATTGGTCAGCGTTGGTGGGGTCATCCCGTGTGTCTCGACGTCAATCTGAACCCGGGACGTGCTATTACCGTAGCTGCGGCCAGTGCCATAACTGTAGCAGTATTTGTCCCACAACAGATTCAGTCCTGCGCTGCAGCCGATTTCGATCATATGTAAGGGCTTGTGGTCGGCGCGTTCGGCGGCGATTCCAAATGCAGGAAAAAGCAGGCCGCAACGTTCAACGACATTGGTTTGCACGCGCCGTTCCTTGATGATCCGTTTAATCTCATCTGAATATTCGAGGCAGAATCGGCGAAAGTTAGGAAGCGGATCAGCGGTGGAACCGGGCCTGCCAGTGACGGTCGGATAGAACTTCGCAAGCTCATGCCGGACGCCGCTCAGCAGCAAGAAATGGACCGCTGCGAAGAAGAGGTTGGGTATAGGTTGGTCGTGCCGAGCTTCAGCGGCTAATCTGAGCAAAGTCGGGTCTCTTGCAATGCCGAGCGAGAGGCGTTCATAGAGGGGAGAGGCACCTCGCTGCTCTAATTCCGCGGCGCGCAAGAATTTTTTGGCTACTGAATTTCGTAAGACCTCAGTCGACACTCTACCTGCCGCCTTTCGCCAAGAGTTTCAGCATTATTCACTTTGAGGCGGAGGATGGTTTAGCAATCTGTGGGCGGATGCCAATAGACATCCGCCCACAGGTTTTTGCTTGGCTACCAGTTCGGCGGGGTCCGCGAGCTGTAGCCTCCCACCCGGGCGGGTTAGAGTTGTGCTTCCAGTTTGGTTATGACGCTGTCCACCTGCGAAACGACATGGTCAACCTCGTCCTTGGTGATGCAGAGCGGCGGCGCGAGGTAGATGCTGTTGCCGGGCCTACCGAGCAGGTTGTGCTCGTTCATCAGCGGCGCGATCTTGTCGGCGAGCTTTGCCTCGGCAGGGAAGGACTCCTTGGTGTCTCGGTCCTTGACCAGTTCGACGGCGCAGAGCAAGCCCATTCCGCCGCGCACATCGCCGACGATGGGATGCTCGTAAAGAGTCTGAAGCTGCTCGTACATGTAGTTGCCCATCTCGGCGGAGTTCTCGACCATACCTTCGCCTTCCATGATGTCGAGGTTAGCCATGGCAGCGGCGCAGGCGACCGGGTTTCCGCCAAAGGTAATCAGATGGCGGAACTGGGAATCGTCGCCCATGAATGCCTCGGAGACCTTCTTGCTTGCGACTGCCGCTCCGATGGGAATGTAGCCACTGGTGAGCGCCTTGGCGACCGTGAAGATGTCAGGCTTGATGCCCCATTGCTCGGTGGCGAACATTTTGCCGGTGCGACCGAATCCGGTGATGACTTCATCGCAGATCATTATCACGCCGTACTTGTCGCAAATCTCGCGGATGGTGGGCCAGTATTCGGGATGCGGCACATGGATGCCGGCTGCGGCGGAGATTGGCTCGCCGATGAAGGCGGCGACCGTCGATGGACCTTCGTGCTGTATGGCGATTTCCAGGTCGCGCGCGCATTGAAGGTCGTTGCCGTTGTTGCGGTAGCTATCCGGGTTGGCGATGTGGATGTTGCCGGGCATGAGCGGTCCGAAATGGATGGGCGCGCTCACACCGCCTCCGCCCAGACTCATGCAGGCATGCGTGGCACCGTGATACGACCCGCGCCTGCTTATGACTTTCCAGCGGGTTGGCTCGCCGTTGTTCTTGTGGTATTGCTTCGCCATCTTGATTGCGGTTTCCACTGCCTCGGAGCCACCGCTGACGAAGTAGGTGCGGGCTTCTTTGTCGGGCGCGAGGCCGGCAATTCTGGCGGATAATTCCGCGGTCGACGGGCTAACGGTGCCGCCAGGAGTGTAGCTGATGTCGAGCATCTGATTGTACACGGCATCGGCGACTTCCTTGCGACCATGACCGATGTTCTTCAGCCACATGCCCGCCATCGTGTCGAACCACTGCTCGCCCTCGACATCCTCGACCCACACGCCCTTGCCGCTCTGCACGAGCTTGATGCCGTCGTCGTCCATATTGCCAGCAGGGTTGTTGTGCGGCCAGAAATGGTCGGCCGCCTGCTGCTTCAGTTCTTCGATCCGTTCACCGCTGAGTGTAGTAGCCATGCTTTTAGGCCCTCCCATTCTTGCGTGTCTAATTTGCCACACTAATTTGTCTGCCCGTTTACCAGACCGATGGTAACATCAATTGCCGTTGCGGGCTATACTTCAGTCCCTTACGCCGCCCGCGCTACGGTCGCCCACCCAAATCGTCCAGCGTGTCCTCAATCGTCTTGTGGATGCCCGTGAAAATAGGCGTGTCGCGCAGCGTGTACAGGCTGCTTCTGGTTGTCCGCAGGTCCATAACCAAGTCGAGGAAGTCGCCCGGGTTGTCCGTCTCAAAGCCAACAACGAATTCCTGGTCATCGAGACCGAAAGAATAGGTGGTGTTAATTTTGACGGACGGGTACTTGTGCCCCACGCTAATGTGCCCGGTCATGATGTTCTGGCGCTCTTCCTGCGGAAGCAGATACCACTCCCGTGTCTTGAGAAATGGATAAACAATGAAGTATTTGGCGTCCACCGGGCGAAGCCGAGTGCCCGTTCCCTCCTGTCCCTCATGTTCGTGCTTTCCCTTGCCGACATACTCGGATAGGCGCGTCATTGCGAGATAGGAATGCGGCTGCGTGAGATATGCGCCGAGATCGGTGGACCACAGGCGAACGGCGGAGTCTTGGATCTCTTCCAGCGTGTCGGCTGCCTGCTGGAGGAAGAAGTCGGAGTCGCCGCGCATTCCCACGAGGCTGAATGAGCGCGTGAACATCTCCTCGGAGATTTCCGTAACGGCTTGCGCGAAGTTTCGCTTGCTCTCGAATCGAAGTTCTTCGGGCAACCGACGCCACTCCGGGTCAACCTTGAAGAAACTGTACTTTACGAACTGCCTGCGGCTTGATTCTGCCATTCACCTGCCTCCTCTTACGCGCGTGTTTTCGCCTGAAATCATATCACAGATGGCGGTTGTCGGTTGTGTGGCAGGGGTACTCCGCCAGCCCTCCATATTTTGTCCCCATCCTAACCTCTTATCTTATCAAAGGGTGAAAGAGGAATGCGAAGGCAGAAGGGGAAAAGAAATATTCTTGTAAGCGCGTCAGTGCAGAAAATCCACTTGTGCAAGTGGTTGCAGATATGTATAGTATGCGAAAAGCACGATACGCTAGGTGCGATAACAAATATCGGAGGTTGTGATGAATACCTGCAAGTGTAGCAAGGCTGAGTCCGACAGGGATAGGAGCGAAACCCTGAGTGCTCAGCCTGAAGGTAAGGGTCTCGTTACTATCGAAGAAGAGCCGATTATCGGTGAGACCCCGCAGGCCATATTGAAAAGCTGGCTAACCCCAAACCCCCTCTTCTACATCCGCAATCACTACACTATTCCTGAGGGTGTTTCCGACTGGGAACTAACCCTTGACGGAAATGTGGAAGACGCGCTGTCTATCACGCTGCAAGACTTCCACAGCTTCCCCATCCAGACGCTGCCCATCACGCTAGAGTGCGCTGGCAACAACCGCAGCGACCTCGAACCCACAGTGCCGGGCAACCCCTTCCAGAACGGCGCAGTGAGTACCGCGATATGGGCGGGCGCTCCACTTCGACATCTGCTCGAACGCGCCGGCGTCAATGAAGGCTCGGTCGAAGTGCTGTTCGAAGGCTTCGACTCCGGCGAACCCGCGCCGGGCGAAAGCCATCAGCCATACTTGCGCAGTCTGCCTATCGATGTGGCGATGCACCCGGATACGCTGCTCGCCTACGAGATGAACGGAGAACCGTTGTCGAGAGAACACGGCTATCCTGTGCGTCTCATCGTGCCGGGCTGGTACGGTATGGCATCGGTCAAGTGGCTGAAGCGCATCACCGTGCTGCAGGAAAGATTTGTCGGCTTCTTCCAGACCGACCGCTACATCATCGAAGGCGACGACGGCGAGACCGTGCCGGTCGCGCAGATGCATGTTAAGTCGCTCATCAGCTGGCCTGCGGAACACATGCATCTGCCTGCCAAGCCTCACATGGTTAACGGCATGGCGTGGTCAGGCTTCGCCCACATCGCCAAAGTCGAGGTCAGCGACGACGGCGGCGAGACATGGCATCCGGCAGACCTCGTAGGACCACGTTACCGCTACTCGTGGCAGCAGTGGAACTTCGCGTGGACGCCGAAAGCCAGGGGCAAATACACGCTGGTTGCCAGAGCGACCGACGAAGACGGCAACGAGCAGCCGCTCGAAACGCGTTGGAACAGTCTTGGCTACATCATCAACGGCGTGCGCCCCGTTTGCATTGAGGTGGAATGACTGCCCGCACGGGCTGCACTATTGCATCACCGCTGCAACACCGGCAATCGCGGGTTGCTGAGCAGGGCGTAGAAATTGGGAGCTTCGCCCTGCGCAACCCTCGTTCTGCCCCGAAAAATTCGGGCTATAGCTTAATTCGGCAGAGCCAATTAGAGAATACTAATGGCAGTTGAACCCAAACGGGGTCGTGCCGTTGGCAGTCGCTTTCTGGCGGCGCTGGCGTATGGCGACTATCAGACGCTGTGGACGGCGAACTTCTTCGCCGGTGCTGCGGCATGGGCGCTCATCGTTGCTCGTGGCTGGATTGTGTACGAGTTCTCGGACTCGTCGCTGTGGGTTGGCGTCGTAACATTCGCCGCGATGGTGCCGCGTGTCGTGGTGTCGCCCTTCACCGGCTATCTGTCCGACCGATTCGACAGACGCACTGTGCTGCGCGCGATGTTCGCCCTGAACGCGCTGCACAATCTTGTGCTAGGCTGGCTGATGCTGAGCGGCAGCGCGGAGATATGGCACATCGTTGTGCTGTCGTTCGTCAACGGATCAGCACGTGCCGCGCAGATGCCCGCAGGTCAGGCGCTTATCCCGAACCTCGTACCGCGTGAATTGCTGCTGAACGCCATCGCGCTCAATCAGGCGACAATGCACGGATCGCGCCTGCTGGGACCGCTTGCGATTATCCCATTGCTTGCCACCACTGGCACGACCGGCGCGATATTCCTATGCGCCGGCTTCTACCTCATCAGCCTTGTGCAGACGATGCGACTTCGCACCGCATCCACAGGGCGCATTGACCAAAGGCAGAGTTTCATCCGCAACTTCTCGGAAGGCGCGGTCTATGTGTACAGAACGCCGATATTGTTCTCCATAGTCGTGATGGCGATATTCCACTGTGGGCTTGTGATGTCGTTCGAGTCGATGCTGCCGGTGCTGTCCACCAAGTTATTGGAGTCCGAAGGCGGCGGCACTTTCTTCGTCGGCTTGACCGCGCTGCTGAACGAATCGGGCGCCGGGTTCAGCGTGCTGATGATGGCGGTTGGTGCCGGCGCGCTTACATCCGCGATCATTCTTGCCGGAATCAAGAGCGACCTGACAAAAGGACGGCTTTTCTTCATATTCGGCGTGTTCTCCGGGCTGTCTTCTTTCGCACTTGGACTCTCGCCTAATCTGGCGACCGCGCTGCCCAGCGCCATTATTATGGGCGTCAGCACGGCGGCATTCATGACGCTAACGCACACGATGATACAGACCATCGTGCCGGACGGTGTGCGCGGACGCGTTGGGGCAATCTACTCGGTGCACATCGGCGGCATGATGGCGTCGATGAACGCGCTCAACGCTTGGCTGTCAGACATCCTGGTCGGCGTACCTGTGTTGATGAATGTGTTGGATGGCGCGCTGTCGAGTTACCTAGGCGCGCCGCTCGTCCTGATAGTTACGGGACTCTCCTTCGCCATCATCGTCCAACTAAGCAGCCTTTTCATGACGATGCGCACGATATACGGCGGCGGAGTAGCGCGTCTCGCCCAGGCTCCCGCTTAGTTGTCGCTAAGTTCTAGTCTTGTACCCTACAATTTCCTGCGGCGTCTGGTAAGATTGCGCTACGGCATTTTCGTAAAATGGCAAGTGGCGCGACTTAACGGCCGTAGTATTGTCATGCCTATCCTAGCCTTTCCCCGTTATTGGGGAAAAGACACTGAAATAGACCGCCAAACCCGAACCGCCGAGTGCAACATTGCTGAAACAGTCATTCATCCATCTGCCGAGAGTGGGCAAGGTCACGGAGTCCGAAATCTGGGATGCGGGCATCGACAGCTGGACTGACTTTCTGCACGCGAAGCAGCTACCGTCGCGCATACATGGCAAGCGGCGCCACCTGCGGTCGCTGATCCAGCGCTCCGAAGAACACTACGACTTGCGCGATGCCGCCTACTTCGACAAAGTGTTACGTCCGGGCGAGCAGTGGCGGCTGTACGCGGACTTCCGCGAGCGTGCCGCATTCGTGGACATCGAGACGACGGGGTTATCTCCGGAGCGCGGAATCATCACGATGATAGGCGTGCTGGATGCCGACGGCTACACTGCTTACGTGTACGATGACAATCTAGCGGACTTCCGCGAAGCGTTAGAGCATTACGACCTTGTGATTACCTTCAACGGCGCGGCGTTCGACCTGCCGTATATCGAATACCACTTCGGCAGCATCTTCAAGCATGTGGCGCACATCGACCTGCGCTTCCCGCTAAAGCGCGCGGGCTTCTCAGGCGGGCTAAAGGCGATTGAGCAGCGTTCCGGTGTTGGCAGACCGTCCGAATTGAGCGCGCTGAGTGGCTATGACGCGGTGCTGTTATGGCGAATGTGGCAGCGGCACGGCAGCGACAGCGCGCGCGATACGCTGATCAGGTACAATGCCGAGGACGTGGCATCGCTGCCCGCGCTCGCCGAGATTGCGTACAATCGCCTGACGAATCGCTTGCAGGCAGATGTGCCGCGCTTGCCGCCATCCCACCGGCACGAAATCGACCTGCCATACGACACTGATGTGATAGATTACCTGACCCGCGCGAAGTCCGGGCTGGGGAGTGCGTTTTGAACCGCATCGCCATCATCAGCGGCGACGAGCGCGTGCGCGTGGTCAGCTCGGAAGTGCTGGGTGTACCATATCTCCGCATATCGCCGCGCGAGCATCGCTGTGCCTGGCCCGTCTGGTCGCCGGACGGTAGGATGGTCGTGTACTCGGCATACCCCGCGGCTGGCAGCAACGGGCACGGCGTATTCAGGGTAATCTCACGACCGCCCGGCGAACCTGCGACCGCCATTTATACAAACGAACCCGGCACGGACGCCATAGCGCAGAATACGCCGCACTATCTGATGTGGTCGCCGGACAGCCGGAAGGTCGCATTCATCGCGCAAACGCTGGACGCCGGTATGTCGCTCATGGTTACGGATGTGCATGGCGGGACATCTCCGCAGCGCCTGCTGGACGGCGCGCCCCTGTACTTCTGCTGGTCGCTCGATTCCGAGTACATCCTGGTGCATACGCGCGAGTTGCACTACCTGATTAAGCTCAGCGACCCGGAACCTGCGCAAGTGCCGGTCGTATCCCTGGGCTACCAAGCGCCGTCAGTCAGTCAGCACGACGGGCGAATCGCCATGTGCGGCGAGATGTCCGACACGGTGCAGGGCATTATCGTAGCGACAATTCAGGGCGGCGCAGAAGTCGTCGGCGAGGTCGAAGGCTCAGCCGCGCTGGCGTGGCGCCCTTGGCGTTCGCAGATTGCCGTGGCAAGCGGTCTGGACCGCAGCAGCGGATACTACGACAGACTGGTGCTGCTGGATGCCGACACGACCGTCGAGCGCGAACTCATCGACGAACCAATGCTGTGCTTCTTCTGGTCACCCGACGGCAACAAGATCGCATACATCACGCCATCCAAAGACGCGGAAGGCTCGGTGTGCTGGGCGGTGCTGAGTGTCGAAACCGGCAATGTGCGCTACCTTGCGGACTTCCTACCAAGCCAAGAGCAGCTGACGATGTTCATGTTCTTTGACCAGTACGCGCAGTCCCACAACTTGTGGTCCCCGGACAGCGACAAGTTCTTATTCGCCGGTGTGCTAGGTCTCCTCGAGGTGCGCGGTCCCTTGCCGGACAGGTCAGCATCATCAATATACATCGCCGACGCCACCGGCCAAGAAGAGCCGGCGCTTATTGGACCGGGCTCAATAGGCGTCTGGTCGGTATAGGGAGTAGAATTTTTGCTTGCCAGAGCACTGACATGTGCGGTCGTTGGCTTGGAAGGATATGCCATCCAAGTCGAGGTGGACATATCGCCGGGCTTGCCGCAGTTCACAATTGTTGGCTTGCCGGATGCCGCCGTGCGAGAGGCGCGCGAGCGGGTTCGCTCGGCAATACGCAACTCCGGCTGCGAGTTCCCGATGCAACGCATTACGACCAACATGGCACCGGCAGACTTGCCCAAAGCCGGCCCCGCCTACGACCTGCCACTCGCGCTTGCCGTGCTGATTGGCTCAGGTCAGCTTCCGCCCGCGCCGTCATCCACGATGTTCTTGGGCGAACTGTCGCTCGACGGCACGCTGCGGCACACCAACGGCATGCTGCCCATGGTCGCCGTCGCGCGCGAAGAGGGCGTCGAGTCGATGTTCGTTCCGGCTTGCGACGCTGCGGAAGCCGCCTTGGTCGAGGGCGTCCGTGTGTATCCCGTGCAGGCGTTGGGGCAGCTAGTGCAGCATTTCCGCGAACAGACTGCCATCGAACCCGTGCCGGAAGAAATGTCCGGCGCGAACGGCTTGGCGCTCAAACGCGTTACGGAAGACAGGCAGGGCAGGGAAGTCGATCTCGCGGATGTGCGCGGTCAGGAGCATGCGAAGCGCGCGCTCGAAGTCGCTGCAGGCGGAGGCCACAACCTGCTGATGACGGGACCGCCGGGTAGTGGCAAGACGCTGCTCGCACGCTGCATTCCGTCAATCATGCCCGCTATGACCTACGACGAAGCGATAGATGTAACGAAAATTTACAGCGTGAGCGGTCTGCTGTCGAGTTCACTGCCCTTCGTCGAAGAGCGGCCGTTTCGCGCGCCGCACTACACTATCTCGAATGCGGGACTTGTCGGCGGCGGTAGGATACCGCGTCCGGGCGAAATCACGCTCAGCCACCGCGGCGTGCTGTTCCTCGACGAATTGCCCGAGTTCGGACGCAATGTGCTGGAGGTACTGCGACAGCCCATCGAGGACAGAACGGTTACCATCAGCCGCGCTCAGGGGACGATTAGATTCCCGGCGAATTTCATGCTGGTCGCGGCGCGCAATCCGTGTCCGTGCGGCTACCGCAACGACATCGCCAAGCAGTGCGTCTGCACGCCGAGCCAGATTTCCCGGTACAGCCAGCGCATCAGCGGGCCCTTGCTGGATAGAATAGACCTGTTTGTCGATGTGCCGCGCGTGGAATACGATAAGCTGACGATGCCCAGCAACGCCGAACGCTCCGAGCAGGTACGCGAGCGCGTGGAGGCGGCAATTTCTGCGCAGCGTCAGCGGCTTAAGGGCACCGGCAGGCTGAACAACTCCGAAATGGGCCCCAACGAAGTCTGGGATTTCTGCCCAATGGACGACCCCGCGAAGAATCTAATTCAGACCGCAATGCAACGCATGAGTCTATCCGCAAGAGGCTTCCACCGCATACTAAAGGTCTCGCGAACGATAGCAGACTTGTCAGGCAGCGAAACGATTGAGGTATCGCATCTCGCGGAGGCGCTGCAATACAGGCAGGCGATGGAGTGATGCCGGCGCGTCTTAACGCTGACCGTTCTCCGACTCGCCCCACCCATCGATGGGGCTATTCCACCTCTGCCACGCTCTTCGCCCTTCGCGTCCGCACGAACAGCATGAACAGCGTGACGCACAATACCGTGCCTATGCCCGCCGCTATCATGACAAGCTCAAAGCTGTGCTCTAGGAAGTCTTGGATTGCTTCACCGAATAGGAATATCAGCGCGCCGATGAGGAACATTCTTGCGCCGCGTCCTATTATGGATGCGATGACGAAGGGCGTTAGGGGCATGTTCAGCACGCCGGCTGACAACGCGAAGACTTTGTACGGGATCGGCGTTATCGCGGCGATGAGTATTGCCCAGACGCCGTAACGATTGAACAACCCCTCCACGCGGTCAACCTTGTCGGCGGATACAAACCTGTCTAGTATCGGTCTGCCGTATCGCATGCCAAGCCAGCGTCCTGCCACCGCGCCTGCGACAGATGCGACCGTCGTGATGGCGGCGAACAGCAGCGCCAGGCGCGGGTGCACGAACGACATGCCTATCAGCAGCGGGTCCGGCGGCAACGGGAAGAATATCGACTCGGTGAACGCGGTCACGGCGAGCACAGCCATCGCCCACTCGCTGTCCGCGAAACCGACCATCCAGTGCGATAATTCGCGGACGAGTTCAATCATGGGCGATCATAGGCGAGATAGTCGCAGATGTAATGTCCTGTGAGCAGCTGCCATGCTCAAAGACACTAGCGATAAGAGCGCAGAGATTGAGAGTGCCCACGCCGAGCGAACCGCTTGGCGTGGAGTCGTCTGATGATTCAGGCATGCTTATCAGGCGCCGGCGGTTGATGCTCACAGCCCTGCCATGCTCAGTACGCGCTCTACATTCGACGGGTCGGGCGTGATTTCTCCACTGTCGATGCCGTGCATCACCTCGACGATTGCCGCGTTGATGGGAGTGTGCACACCGGCTTCGCGGCCGCGCGCCACAATGTAGCCGTTCATGAACGCCGTCTCGGTGCGCCGCCCCTTCGCCACATCCTGCGCCATCGACGATTTCCAGTCCGCCGCGCCGGGCTTGGGCTGCAATATCGCGTCCAACTCTTCGTAAACATCGCCCTGATCGGCGTTCGCCCAAGTCTGCGCGCTTACTCCGCTTATATTTTCGATGTCGTAGTTCAGCGCCAGCCCGACCTGCGTCGATTCCTTAGCAATCTGAATCTGAATGAGCCGCGTGCGCGGATTCGCCGCGTAAGACTGCGAACCCTGCCCCGTCATCGCGCCGACAGGATTGCCGATGGAGTTTGTCGTGAGTTTTGACCAGCGTTCGCCCCAGATGTTCGATGTTGCGCGTGAGCCGTCAATGCAGCTCAGCATCTCGGCGATTTCTTGCACGCGAGGCGTAATCTTGCCATGCAGCTCGCCCACGCGGAAAACATCGTGCCCGCGGTCGCGACCGGGTGTGCCCCCGCGCGTAACATGCGCCGGCTCCCACAGTGCGACCGTGATGCTGGACATTATGCAACCGACCTGCCGCTCGAAGCCCACGATGGACGCCGTGAGCTGGTCGTTCATGCAATTCTGGCTGTTGACGACCACGCCGTTGGAAGCGAGAAGGCGCTTGACGAAGTGGCTCGACCACTCGGTATCGTAGGATTTCATCGCCAGGAAAATGATGTCGAAGTTGTGCTCCAATTGCCAAGCGTCGGCAAGATGGACTGCATTGACAGGGACGGTGAAATCGCCCTGACTGCCGGACGCGCGCAGCCCGTTGGCGTTCATCGCGTCCACATGCTCGCCCCACATATCGATGAGCGTGATGTCGTGCCCCTCACGCGTCAGGAACGCCCCGATGTAGCTGCCAGCCGCGCCCGCGCCGAAAATGGCAATCCTCTTTGACATCGTAATCTCCTTAAATCTTGCCTATCGTGTTTACTGTGTCCTAGGGTCTTTCGTTTATTCATGCCATTTCGAGCGAAGCGAGAAATCTAAACGCGTTGACTTCGGACGGGCTTGTTTCCATAGGGCGACTTTAGACCCTTCACTTCGTTCAGGGTGACAACCGAAATGTCCTAAACTGCATCCCTAGCCCCTTGATGGAGAAAGGGGCGGGATTGGGTGATTTGCCCATCCCTAATCAATCTCAGAATCGCCCATCCGCCTCACCGTTATTTCGAACTCGTAAGTCGCTCCGCCAATTCGCGCCGTGCCACTGCGACTGCCTGCTTGTTCGCCCGCCGCTGCTGGCAGCGTCAGCGGTTCGCCGTCGCCGTCCAGTATATCAGAGATAGAATCGTCCATCACTAAGGCGATGCGCGGAGCGGCGCCATCCGTAACGCCGCTACCGCTGCGTATCGATGCAAGCAGCCGTTCCTGCGCGCGGTATGCCGCCTGCGCCTCTTCTACCCTAACCGCCTTGAAGGAAATGGTATGTCCCGGCATCGCTTGCGCGATCTTGCTCAAGTCCGGACTGATGACTGTCGCGATTTTCGTGTAGCCACCGGTGGTGCCCCTGTCCGCGAGCAGGACTATCGGCTGACCGTCGCCCGGCACCTGGATCGTGCCTAATGGCGTGCCGTCCGAAATCACATCCGCGCCGTCCACATGTTCAATCGGATCGCCCTCGAGTCGGTATCCCATACGGTCGGAGTTGATGGACACGGTATATGGAGCGCTAAGCAGCGTATCGATGCCCTTTGCGGTGAATGATGCGTCCTGCGGTCCAAGAACCACGCGGACGACATGCTCGCTGCCGTACTGTGGAATCGCATCCTGCGGCATATTGCCGTCCGGTCGTTCTTCCGCGTCTGCGCCGGTAGAATCTGTGCCGTCAACATTCAGAATATCGCCTGCGCGCAACGGCTTGCCGTCGATGCCGCCGATGGCAGCCTTCATATATGTCGCCCTGCTGCCCATCACCTGCGGAACATCGATTCCGCCCGACACTGCGATATAGGCGCGCACGCCGTCTGCCGGTCCTCCAAAGTCCAGCGTGTCACCTTTTCCGGCGCGTACAGCCGTCCACATCGGCAGAGGCTCACCGTTCAAGCGCGGGGACAGGTCGGCGCCTGTGATGGCGATGCGTATAGCCGCCAGAATCTCAACGCGGGGTCCGAGTACGGTCGCTTCGATGCACGCGGCGTTGTCGTCGTTTCCGAGCAGCGCGTTGGCGGCGCGCAGGGCGAAGGTGTCCATCGCGCCGGCTGTGGGCATGCCAAATCGTTGGTAGCCGTATCGTCCTCGGTCCTGAATGGTGGACAGCATCCCCGGCTGGATGATTTTCAGCGCTGGGCCGTTCATGATTCGGCCGCTTCTGTTTCTACATCGACTACATATTCGCCTGCATCAACCTGCCGAAAGATGTCGTCGTAGTGCTCGCGCGATTCGATTGGTACGAAGCGCACATAGTCGCCCGCGTTCAGCAGCACAGGGCGCTCGCGTGCCGGGTCGAACAGTCTTACCGGCGTTCTGCCGATGAGCTGCCATCCGCCCGGGCTTGCCACCGGGTACACGCCCGTCTGCGTCTCGGCGATGCCCACCGCGCCGGGCGGAATCTCGGTGCGCGGAGATTGCAGGCGCGGCGTGGCAAGGCGTTCGTCCAAGCCGCCAAGATACGCGAAGCCCGGACTGAAGCCCATCATATAGACTAGGTAATCAGTGCCAGAGTGCATTCGGATGACTTCCTGTTCGTCGATGCCGCTGTGTTGCGCAACGAATGCGATGTCGGGCCCCAAGTCGCCACCGTACAGCGTGGGCAAATGCACTACATTTCGCGTACTCGTGTCGGTCGATTGCGCGCGTTGCAGCAGCCGCTCAATGCTGTCTTGAACTTCGCCCGAAGTTGCCACAAGCGGGTCGAAGTACACGAGCACTGATCGGTATGTCGGCAGGAAATCGAAGACGCCGGGCACGCCGTCTTCTTCGAGCGCGTCCGTGAGACTGCGCACCCGGCGATTAATCGCCGGGCTGATGGCGTCGCCAAGCTCGGCGACGAGCGCCATATCGCCGGCGGGGAAGAAGCGAGGATTGTCGTAAAGCACGGCGTTAGTCCAGAATCCTGCCGAGCGGCAGTATTTCCACGCCGGCCGCTTCGAGTTCGCGTTTGAGCTCGGCTGCCATCTCCACGGCGCCGGGAGTGTCCCCGTGCAGGCAGAGGCTGTCCGCTTGCACATCGATTTCTTCACCGCTTATCGCTGTTGCCTTGCCCTCCGTTACCATGCGCAGGCTGCGCTCCACGACCTCGTTCGTGTCGTGGATGACAGAGCCGGGCTGTGAGCGCGAAACTAGCGTGCCGTCCGGATTCAGCGCGCGGTCGGCGAAAATTTCTCGCGCGACCTTCATGCCCATATCTTCCGCGATGTCGATCCAGCGTGAACCTGCGAGCGCGACCAGAATCATCTGCGGATCTACATCCATCACCGACTCGCAGATCGCCTGCGCGAGCGATTCGTCGTTGACCGCCATGTTGTACATCGCGCCGTGCGGCTTGACATGTTGCAGCTTCTTGCTCGCCGTGAACGCCTGCAGCGCGCCGACCTGATATGTAACATCATTCTTCGCCTCAGTCGGCGACACGACCATATTGCGCCTGCCGAAGCCGTTCAGGTCCGGAAAGCTTGGGTGCGCGCCGATGGCGACGCCGTGCGCCTCCGCGAGTTCGACCGTGTGCCGCATCCACATTGGGTCCCCCGCGTGGAAGCCGCACGCAATGTTCGCGGATGTGATGTGCTTGATGACCTCCTCATCGAAGCCCATCTTGTACATGCCGAAACTCTCACCCATGTCGCAGTTGAAATCGATTTTGGCAGTCATCGGTACACCCCTTGTCGGTTGAGTTGTGCGGCTGGTTGCTCTTTGACCTTTGCAAATTATACGAGAAGTTAATTGCAATTATACGAGGTCAGTCAAAGTCTTACCACCGGATAATTACTGCTTCGGTGAGATGTGAATCCAGTTTTGGATTATGATATTCAGTGATTGTGGTTCATTTATTACATTTACTTTGCGGCAAACAGGCATTTAAGATTGAATCACGAACTAGACATTGATTAGTTTCTGTATTTCGCATGGGCGCAAGGTTCTTTTGAATTCGCGTTCCCAGGGCAGATGCGGCTGACATATCTCGCCGGCGCATCAGAAGGAGAACTCTGTGAATAGACTGGTTGCGGGAATAATTGCGTTCGTCGTTGTGGCTGCGATTGTGATCGCGGCGGTGTTTTTTTTCTTCCTGCGCGACGACGATGTGGACGACGGTGAACTATCCGCGGCAGTCGTGAACGAAACGCCTACCGTACGCGCCGATGCGGTGGTCGTGCCGTTACGCAGCGCCAGCCTCAGCATGCCGCGCGGTGGCACGGTTACCGAAGTGCTGGTGAGCGAGAACGACACGGTAGAGGAGGGGCAGCTCCTCGTGATGCTGGACACGACGGATGCGGAGATTGCGTTGCAGCGCGCGGCGGACGCTGTGGCAAGCGCGCGCGCCGAAGTTGAGACGCTGAAAATCTCCATTGCCAAGGAACGCGAACTCGACGACGAGACAAGGCCAGGCAGGCTTGAGCAGGCGCGGCACACTTTGCAGAGGGCGGAAGAACGCTACCTGCACCTGTCCGGCGCGAATCTCAGGGCAGGCGCGTCCGTCAGCGCGGAGGGCGCACTGCTTGAGGCGCGATACATCGAGGCTAGGACGAAAGCCGAACTCGGCGTGCAGCAAGCCGAAGACGCGCTGCTGAAGGCGATGGGCGTAGCTAGCGTTGACGGCATCGACGCCGATGCGGAGAGCCGCGCGAGAATCGCCGAGCGGGACGCGCGTATCGCAGCCGCCCAACTATCGATAGTTGACTTGCAGAACGCCCTCGATGACGCCGAAGACATTGACAAGATTGTGCAGGACGCGCAGGATGCGATAACTGTCGCGACCGTGCTTCTGACCAATGCCGAGCGCGACTTGGAGGTTACGGTCGTCGATTCTGCCGAGGCAAACAGGCTCGCCAATGAAGCATACTCCGACGCCGAATTCCTATGGCGCGGGGTACACCAGCACTACATGGGCATCGACCTGACGGCGGCTGAATTGCACAAAGACCCGGACACGCTCTTCGTCGAGTGGGGCGCCGACTTTGAGAAGATTTTTGACCGCGATCACCTGTCGTTCCCGGACGACGTGCTGCAAGACGACCCGGCAACACGTTGGGACGAGCTGAAGCTCTTTGGTAGGCTTGGCTTGAGCCCATTCAACGCGCATCTGACCACTTGCAGCGAAGTCAACACACTGCCGTCCGGCATGCGTTGCATCAGGCAGGAGTATGACGACGCGTGGGAAGGATTCGCGGACGCGCGCGCATCGTACATTACCACCGAGACCAATGGCGTCTCGGCAGTGCAAGCCGCAGAGAGCAAAGTGCTGACGGCACAGAACCACCTTGAGGACGCAGAACGCGCACTTGAGATAGCCCAGTCCGGTCGTCCGCAAGCAAGCGCGGCTAGCATACAGTCCGAGTTGGACGCGGCCAACGCCGCACTCGAGGCGCTGTTAGACTTCTCCGACGAGGCGGAAGTCGCGCAGGCGAAGGCGAACCTTGAAGTCGCGCTTGCGACGCTCGATGACTTGCACCACGACGACCACGACATCGCGCTCGCGCAGCAGCATATGGAAGATGCCCAACTCGCCGTCGAGAAGTTGGAAGCGGGCAGAGACCCGCTCGACGAAGAGCGCAGGGAGGCGCGCATCATCGCCGCGGAAACGCGTGTAACGGTGGCGGAGACCGCGCGGCAGTCGGCACAGCTCGCGCTCGCCGACATGGAACTGCGCGCCCCGTTCAGCGGTGTAATCGTGGCACCCAATGTTGACGCAGGCGAAGAAGTCGCACCGCGCCAATTCCTGATGAGCCTCGCGGACGCATCCGAGTGGGAGTTGGTAACGGTTGACCTAGACGAACTCAGCGTGATTCATCTGTCCGAAGGCGACAGCGTTCGCATAAATTTCGACGCGCTGCCCGCTCTCGAGATGAACGGCACGGTTATGCGAATCAGCCGCTTTGGTGAAGAAGTGCAAGGCGCCGTGACCTACTCCGCTGACATACGCATCAGCGGAATCGATCCGCGATTGCGTTGGGGTATGACCGCGTCGATCAGCAAGTAGTGGCAAGTAATGCCTCGTTGGACTGAGGGCACTTCACTGCCTCCCCATCCTGAACTTCCCCAGTAGTCGTCGAAGATTAGTCTGCGGCGACTACTGGCGTGTGGGACGATGGCTGGCCGCCGGGGTAGAATGCGGACAGCACTTGCCTCACTATGCCCTCAGCATCTAGGTTAAGTTCGTGGCGCTGGGCGTCCGCGGTGCCGTGTTCTACGAATGCGTCCGGCATGCCGATGCGGTGCACTGCCACGCTTTGCAGCCCTGCTTCTGCGATGACTTCCAGCACTGCTGAACCGAATCCGCCTGCGAGCACATTTTCCTCGACGGTTACGATGCGTCCGGTCTTACGCGCGGCGTCTAGCAGCAGTTCGGTGTCGAGTGGCTTGACAAAGAGCGGGTTGATCACACCGCAATCGATGCCAAAGTCGGCTAGGATTTCCGCCGCTTCGAGAGCGGGTCCGGCAGGCTTGCCCAAGGCGAATATGGCGACATCGCGCCCTTCGCGCAGCTTATAGCCTTTACCAATCGGCAGTTCCTTGAGCGCCGGATCCAGCGATACGCCGGTCGCGGTACCTCTTGGAATACGTATCGCGAACGGTCCGTTGTGCTTGTACGCGGTATTGATGAGGTGCTGCAGGTCGTTCTCGTTCGTCGGTGCGGCGACGACTGCATTGGGCAGGCAGCGCAGGTACGATATGTCGAACGCGCCATGATGCGTTTTGCCATCTTCGCCCACGATGCCCGCACGGTCTGCTATCAGCGTCACCGGCAAGTTCTGAAGGCACACATCGTGCATCACTTGGTCGAACGCGCGCTGCAGGAATGTGGAGTATATCGATACGAATGGCTTGAACCCGGTGGACGCCATTCCCGCCGCCATGCTGACCGCGTGCTGTTCCGCGATGCCCACATCGAACACCCTGCCCGGGAAGTCCTGCCGCACTTCTTCAAGCCCCGTGCCTTCCAGCATCGCCGCCGATATGCCCACAACCCCGTCGTCGTCGCGCATCAGGCGGCTGACAGTCTGCGCGAACACCTTCGAGTATGTCGGTGCTCCGGACCCCGTGCCCAATGGCGAGCTTGGCTGGTGGAACTTCACCGGATCGTCTTCGGCAGGTTCGTAGCCGTGCCCTTTGTGGGTAACCACATGCACCACTGGCACCGCGCCGGCAGCTTGCTTCGCCTGCCGCAGTGTGTCTTCCAACTGCTTGAAATCGTGCCCGTCAACCGGACCAAGATAGCGGAATCCTATCTCGTTCCAAAACATCGTCGGCAGAATAAAACTTTCGATGCCGTCGTTCATGCTCTTGACCAGCTGGTAGATTAGCTCGCCAGTCGGCACTTTCTTCGACAGCGCGGTCATTCGGCGAATCATCGCTTGGTACTGTGGATGCGTAATCAGCCGCTTGCGCCAGTTCGTCAGAAAGCCGATGTTCTCGGAAATGGACATGCCGTTGTCGTTAAGTACGACAATCATCTTCTCTGGGCTGAGATGCACGATGTTGTTCAGCGCCTCGAAGCTGGATCCGGATGTCATCGCGCCATCGCCGACGACGGCAATCGTCCACGAATCCAGGTTGCGGTTAACTGCGCCTTGAGCGACGCCTAGCGCGACTGACAGACCGGTGCCTGCGTGTCCCGCGCAAAGCGTGTCGTGCTCGCTTTCGCCTGGCTCGCCGAAGCCGGACAGTCCGCCTTGCAACCGAATGTTCTTGAACTCGTCGCGCCTGCCCGTTACTAGCTTGTGTGTGTAGAGCTGATTTGTCGTGTCCCAAACAATCTTGTCCTGGGGACTGTCGAAGACGCGGTGCAGCGCAAGCGTGAGTTCCACCACGCCGAGATTGGACGCCAGATGCCCGCCACGCTGTGTGATGACGGAGATAATGGTGTCGCGAGCTTCCTGCGCCACCTGCGTCATCTCGTCGTATGTCAGCGGCTTGAGGTCGCCTGGAGCGTCTATTCTTTCCAGAATCGGGCTGCCCATTGGCAATCTCCTTGCGGTGGATGTCTGTTGATTTCGGATTTAGCGAATCTTCTTGGATGATGAGCGGAATTTCATTCGTGGCATTTCGGTATATTGCATGATATATCAAAGCCCGCTGCCCGTGCAGGGTTTACCTGCATAGTCTCAATTTAGCCATATAGCCTCAATTGTTAGAGTTCAGTCGCTCATTGAGGTGAGGTTCATGGGAGGGCCCTTGGGGGAAGTTTAAGATCGCAACAGGTAAAATCAGTCTAGTCCGCAACCTAGTTCGCAAACTCATTCAACGCTCTTCGCCTCCGGCATCATTATCCCTTCCGCTCTGTTTCGAACCTACCGATGATTTCAATCTGCTCGTTGCCGTCGCGCGGTATGCGGGCAAATGTGAGCACTTCCGGCAGAACGATGCCGCCGGAGAACACCAGCTTCATCGCGTCGTCCACATCCAGGTCGGTCTCAATGAGGTCGTCTTCCATCACGAGCGCCAAGTTGCCTGAAGTCGGGTTGGGGATTGTCGGCACATACACCAGCGCCATCGAATCCTTGGTTCGCGCGGAAAAGGCGCGTCCCGTAACAAAGCCCATGGCTATCATGCCTTCCCGTGGCCATTCGAGGAAGACGACGCGGCTGAATGTGTACTGCGATGTGAACGATGTCATGACCTGCCGCGTTACGCCGAAGATGTTCCGCACGACGGGAATGACCTCGATCACATTATCCTTCCAACCTGAGACCCTGCGCCCGAATGTCGTGGATATTAGCAGCCCTAGCAGGTAGAACAGCACTATCATCACAATCAAGCCGACGCCGGGGAAGTCCCATGGCTGGCCAGCGACGAACGGCATAGGTCTCACAAAGGAGTCTGTATTTTCCACAAGGAAGACGATGACCGCGACGGTTACCAGAATAGGTACGAGGTCTATCAACCCAGCGAGTGTCTTGCTCTGAACATGTCCTTCCATCTTCTTGAACATGTTGGATTCATGTACGATCTCGTCAGAGCCTGGCTCGCTATTTTGCATTGGCATTCTCCACGATGCGTAGTCTCGATGCGGTCAGATGCGGAAGAATATCACCGTTCCGGCGAACGCAGTCTGCCCGTCCATCCTTTATCCCGCAGTGAATTGTAACCTTATTCGTCAAGGCTTGCTACTATGCATCAAGGTATCAAGGCTCTGCGGAAATGCCATTCGCGCCCGTTCTTTTGCCTGTCAAGCACGCAAAAGGTATTGCATAACCTTAGTAAGGGGTAGTATATGGTAAAATTAATGGATATGTGTCTAATGGCTATGTGTGACTCATAGTGACGCTTGACTAACGAAATCGTAGGTGGTTGAATCTGTAAACGCGCTTCGTGGAAAGGGGACCAGATGACAGTCGGATATTTCAGGCAGGCATTCGTGATTGCGCTTGTGGCGCTCTCGTCCATCGCAGTCTTGGCATGCGGCTCTATTGGCGGCGTCGCAAGTGATGAGCCGTTCAGGATTGGCGTCATGGAGTCTGTAACCGGACCAGGTGAGACTTACGGCAATGTCGCGGTGCAGGCGAAGCAGATGGCGGTGGATGAGATTAATGCAGCCGGCGGCGTGAACGGACGAATGATCGAGCTTATTGTGGAAGACGAGAAGTGCAACGCGCAGGATGCCATCACCGCGTACAGAAAACTGACCGATGTTGACGGCGTGAAGATTATCCTCGGCACATCGTGCAGCGGCGCGATGCTCGGTGCAGCGCCGCTCGCCGAAGAAGAAGGCGTGGTGATGTTCTCAGGCTTGGCTACAAACCCGGACATCGCCAACGCAGGCGATTACATCTTCCGAACTTCTATGAGCGACGCGCAGCGGGGCATAGACACGGGCAATGTTCTTTGG